>CATITW010000373.1 GCA_949547975.1 Cryomorphaceae bacterium
ACGATAGCGTATGCTCGCGGATTCCGATCACACCGCCTATCCAAGTTCTTCTCGAGTGCCTGAGCACACCATCTTCGAGTGCTCTGGTCAACATCTAGTGAGCAGAGTAGGTGTGAGGTATCAAAACGAGTGTAAAGCTTACGGCGTAATTCGGACGTTGCCGATTGGGAGAGTTGCCATGGTAAACAACGGTTGGGCTATGCGTAGTGCGGGATTTTTGAACCCGAACCTTTCGGTTTAGCACTTACATTAGCCAAAGCTACGCTTTGTGTTTTTAACTTATTATTTTCTAAAACGTCAAAGCGTAGCTTTGGCGGAATAGAAGTACTGACTTTTCGGCTTTCACTTTTGCCCGCATTACGTATAGCCATTGTTGTACTTAGTGATTTTTTAATTTCAATTCGATTATATGTTTCCCGAGAACGAAATCGTCTGTGATTACTTTCTTTCCTTTATGATTTATTGTTTCGTGAATAAATTCAGTTAAAATAAACCTGTCATTTTCAAACTTCCAATTGAATTGTTCAAACTCGTTATTCTCAGAATTTATAAATGTAATAACATCTAAATTCTTATGTGGATGAAGCGTCCCAAAATAATTTCTAACTTCATATTTTTCAAACCCTTTAAAGTTGACTAAATCTCCATTTTTTTCAAAGATTACGGTTTCGCTGTTCTTTATGTTTTCATAAGTTCCAGAAATAAGATTTTCATTGAAGTAATCAGTTATTCTACTACTTATTTTATGAACTCTATCTTGATTTTCAAGCAGTTTTCTCAAATCTTTTCTCCTACTAAAAACATAATTAGTTGAATCATTATTTTCTTGATTAGGCAAATGTTTTAAGAGTAACTCGTTATCTTCTTTGAATAAAGCATATTTACCGCTAAAAGAATCAAATACAACTAAAGTATCAGAGTCATAATTCAGTTTTTCATTCAATTCTATGATGGAACCATAACTTTTTAACGAATCATTTTTTATTTCCAACATAATAGCAAACCAAGTTGGTGGTTGAATTCTGTATTTTGCTATTTGTTTCTCGGCAAGTATTTTATCAAAATAATTATTCAGTCCCCAAACACCATTTAATTCAGACTTATTCGATTGAGGTTTTTCCAATTCGATATTCTCCTTTTTTTGGCTCGAATTACAGCTCAAAAAAAGAAAAATAATTGGTATGTAAATTGCGTTTCTCATCATTAAGTACAACTCCTTATATGAGATGGTTGCTGCCCTGCGGAAAGCGATTCAGTCAATGGGAATTGAATTGAACATGAATATGTGCTTTTTTGGGGAGTGTTATCTCGGGTGGAAGTTCTATTGGTTTGTTACAGAGATGAATATATGATTTTTCTTCGGGGGTGTCACACAAATAATCACATTTTTCGCACAACTAGGTCCTTGTTTTAGAGCGGCGTATCGAGATCCTTTCCGGGAATGGGGCTCGGTGGCGGTAAGGGCGGTTGTTGCGGCCCAGCTTTGCGTATGGCGACGTCTAAGGGACTTTCAATCGAGAGTGTTGTGCTTTTCGCAACGTGAGTATAAATCATCGTGGTTTCAGGTTTCGAGTGGCCTAGTAATTCTTGTATATGCCGCAGGTCTACGCCGTTTTCGAGCATGTGTGTGGCGTAGCTGTGGCGCAGCATATGTGGGGTGATGCGCGCGGTTACGCCGGCTCTTTTTGCGGCGGCGCGAACGATGTTGGCGACGGAGGTTGGGCTGTAGGGCTTGTCCTTTGGGCCTTCGAACAGGTAGTGTTTCGGGCGGTAGAAGCGGAGGTATTCTTCGAGGAGTGGAAGTAGGCTTTTGGGTAGAGGCAGTAGCCGCTCTTTGCTCCATTTGGCTTGGCGGATGTGTAGTGTTCCGCGTTCGAAGTTGACGTCGGTGAGTGCGAGATGCAGGAGTTCGCCGCGTCGTATGCCGCAGGAGTAGAGCATGGTGATGATTAGGCGGTGCTTGATGTTTTGGGTGCGTGCGATCATGCGCAAGACGGTTTCTAAGGCAAGTACTTTGGGTAGAGTGGATTCCTTTCGCGGACGTACGAGCGTGGTGGGGAGGATGGGATTATTGTGGAGGGCGAGGAGAAGTTTTAGGGCAGAGACGAATTGGCGTTGGGTGCTGTTGGAGTGCTTGAAGAGATGCGCGGAGCGATAGGCATCGATCTGTTCGAGGGTGTAGTTGTTGGGTGTGCTTGGGTGGAGTCCGATGATGAGTTTAGTGGCGAAGGAGACGTAGGTGTCGATGGTGTTTTGGGCGTAGCCGCGGGCGTAGAGCATGTCGAGGTAGGCGTGCATGAGCGGGATGTGTTCGGCGGGGAGGTTGGAGAGTTGGGCGGTGGGTAGGGGTTTGGGTGTGACCACTTCGAGAGATCCGAAGGGGGCCATGGAGGTTTGTAATTGGGCCCAATTGTTCTTTGAATACCCCAGCAGCCAGCATTTGAACTCTTTGTTCCAGGTGGCGCCGATGCGAACGAGCATGCGGTTTAAGGGTCGGTGGAAAGGGGTGCGGAGTGAGAAATAGCGGCCGGTGGAGTCGCGGAAATCGCCGACGGTGACGACAAAATGTTTGGGGTTAGGCATCTTGAATGGGGTTAACGCTGGTCCAATAAGATGCGAAAGCGGGAGGGGGAGTTGCAAGAATTGTGGAAAACTACCGGTTGTGCACAGCGCTTAGGGCACGGGGTGATCGTGGTTGCTGGCGCGGAGGTCTTCGAAGTAGAGCTCTAGGGTGGAGTTGCCGCGGAAGTGGTTGAGGGTGAGGCTGACGATCGCATCGAAGGGTTGGCCGCTTTCGAGCAGGGGCAGATGTGGTGCTGCGCCGAAGGCGATGCCGTGGAAGGAGGAGACGGCGCCGGGCTGGGTGACGTGCAGTTTGAGGTGTTCTCCCGTTTTCCCTACGGCGCGTGCTGGGGAGGCGAGGGTGAGGTTGTGGAGCAGGAAGGTGGGGGTGGTGTTTTGCGGTCCGTGTGGGGCGTATTGACGCAAGATGTCATGGAAGCGCGTAGTGAATTGGTCCAGGTGGGCTGGGGCGTCATAGTGGAGGACGGGCTCGAGCTGGTTTGGGGAGAGGTGCTCGGCGCAATAGGCTTCGAAGGCTCGCTTGAAATGGGGCAATTGGCTTTCGTGCAATGTCATTCCCGCAGCGTAGGTATGGCCGCCGAACTGGATGAGGTGCGCTTCGCATGCTTCTAGGGCCTCGTAGAGGTCGAAATTGGTCACAGAGCGTGCTGAACCGGCTAATGTATCGCCACTTTTTGTCAGCACAATCGTAGGGCGGTAGCGGTGTTCCACCACTTTGCTAGCCACAATCCCGACAACGCCTTTGTGCCAATTCTCTTTGTACAACACGTTCGAATAGGGAAAATCATCGGTGGCCAATTCCTCCAACGCCTCCTCATACATCACCCCCTGAATCTCCCTGCGCTCCTCGTTAAACGCTTGAATGCGCTCGGCAAGATCACGCTGCTCCTCGACATTTTTTGAGCGCAACAGCTCTACAGCGCGCAATCCACTTTCTATCCGTCCCGCAGCATTGATGCGCGGCCCAATCGTAAAGCCGAGGTCGCGAAATACGAGGGAAGACTCCTTTTTTCCAGCAACGGCGATCAGCGCCTTGATGCCCGCACGTGCCTCGCCACGGCGCAGACGTTCCATGCCGTAGTGCGCGAGAATGCGGTTCTCTCCGTCCACGGGAACGATGTCTGCCGCGATGGAGATCGCACACAAATCGAGAAGCGGGTAGAGGTAATGTTCTAGGGGAAGTCCCCATCTATCGCACAGCGCATGGGCGAGTTTAAAGCCTACGCCACAGCCGGAGAGTTCCTTGAAGGGGTAGAGGCAATCGCTGCGCTTTGGATTCAGTATGGCGGCCGCTCTCGGTAGCTGGCCTTCGGGGCGGTGGTGGTCACAGACGATCACGTCGATCCCGAGTTTTCGGGCGTGGGCGATCTGATCAAAAGCTTTCGTTCCGCAATCTAAGGCGATAAGTAGGGTGACGCCCAGCTCTGCGGCCAGGTTGATGCCGTCGAAGGAGAGTCCATACCCTTCTTTGTAGCGGTCGGGGATGTAGGCTTCGATGGGAAATTTGCCGTCGAGAAATTCACAGAGTAGGGCCACGGAGGTGGTGCCGTCCACATCGTAGTCTCCGAAAATCATGACATGCTCACGGGCGATGCGTGCCTTTTCGATGCGTTCCACAGCGGCCTCCATGTCTTTCATGCGCAGGGGCTCGTGCAGGTGCTTAAGGTCGGGTCGGAAGAAGGTGCGCGCCTGGTCGAAATCCGTGATGCCGCGCTGCACGAGGAGTTGGGCGAGGAGCGGATCTTTGGTGACGGTTTGGGCAAGTTCTTCTACGGCTCCCGCATTGGGCGTGTCGTGCGGCGTCCAGCGCATGGCTATTCTTTTTTGATCAGCGACGTTTGGAAGTCGACGCTGTATTTGTGGACTAAGGCAAAAAGTTCATGGATAAATTCCGGCGACATGCCTTTACTTTCGGCCAGTGCCGTCTGCTCTTGGACCAATTTCATCCACCGGTCCATCTGAAAAATCGACAGTCCTTCGCGCTCTTTGATGGCCGCAATGTCCTTGACTTTTTCAAACCTTTTTTTCAGCACGACGACCATCTCCTGATCCAGTACATCGAGCGCTTCCCGGAGCTCGGCGAGGTCTGAATGTGTCGCCGTGGGGCGCTCGACGTGAATTTTTAATTGGCGAATGATGTTACCCAAACGTTCTGGCGTGATCTGCTGTGCGGCATCACTCAGTGCACCATCCGGGTTGCGGTGGCTTTCGATCATCAGTCCGTCCATCCCGAGGTCCATCGCTACTTGGCTGATCTCCTCCACCAGTCTGCGGTCCCCCGCGATATGACTTGGGTCACAAACGATCTTCACCTCTGGCATCAGGGCGCGTAAATCAAAGCTGTGCTGCCATCCTGGCGCATTGCGGTACACGCTCTTTGCCGTAGAGAAGAAGCCGCGATGTACGGCGGCAACTCTTGAAACGCCTACTTTTTGGAAGCGCTCGATCGCACCCGCCCACAAACCGATCTCGGCATGAATAGGGTTCTTGACAAATACGGGAACATCCACCCCGCGCAACGCTTCGGCAATCTCTTGCACATAAAACGGGTTCACGGTAGTGCGTGCACCGATCCACAGTACGTCGGCACCCGCCTTCAGGGCAACCTCTACATGTTCGCTATTGGCAACTTCCACCGTCACAGGAGTGTCTATGGCTTTTCCAGCCTCGATGAGCCACTGCATGGCCTCGGCGCCTACACCTTCAAAACTTCCCGG
>CATITW010000374.1 GCA_949547975.1 Cryomorphaceae bacterium
CATCAGAGCATTCTCGATATTTACACGGTAGCCAACCGATTAGCCTCTAATTGTCTCAACCACATTACCAATTTTGGTGGTGTACCGCGCAGCGAATATTTAGACTTTATCATCGACTCCGAGGATGAAATCAAGCGTTTTATTGACGATGTGCGCCGTCAAATCCTTGCGGACCGTGAGGAAAGTAGCGGACAGCTCGGAGAGAAAACGCGTAAGCTTCGTGAGAAATTTGAGCGTACACTTCATGCCGAGGTGTCCCACTTTACGCAAAACGATGTCAGTACGCGACTCGCTCGCTTGCAAGTCTCCATCATCTTAGATTTGATCCAGCTTGTGGAACATGCCGAGTCCATCTATCGCGTTCACAACGGATTCGTGAACAAGCACTTGAAAAAGTAAGCTTAGCAAAACTTCTAAATCAAAAAAAAGGCACCCCAATGGAGTGCCTTTTTTTAATGTCCTACTTGAAAAGCTTAGTGACTCTTCGCGTAGTTTTCGTAGAAATACGGAATAGTCTCAATGCCCTTGAGGTAGTTAAATACTCCGAAATGTTCGTTCGGGCTGTGGATCGCATCGCTGTCTAGCCCAAAGCCCATAAGGATGCTCTTCGCTCCTAACACTTGCTCAAACAATGCCACGATCGGGATTGATCCTCCGCTGCGTACTGGCAATGCAGGCTTTCCGAAAGTAGTTTCGTACGCTTTTGAGGCAGCCTGGTAGGCAGGATTCGTGGTGTGCGTCACGTACGGTAATCCACCGTGGTGTGGTGTCACTTCTACAGAAACACTTGCAGGCGCAATGGCTTTAAAGTGCTTCACAAATTTTTCGGTGATGTCATCCGGGAGTTGACCTGGGACCAAACGCATGGAGATTTTAGCATACGCTTTCGACGGGATTACAGTTTTTGCACCTTCACCGATGTATCCGCCCCAGATGCCGTTCACGTCCAAAGTAGGACGGATGGAAGTGCGCTCGGGAGTGGTATATCCTTTTTCGCCTTGTTCCGCTGAAATTTTGATGCTGTCGTTGAAAGCGGCTTGAGAGAATGGCGCTTTTGCCATCAAGGCACGTTCCTCGTCGGAAACAATCTCCACACCGTCATAAAAACCCTCGACAGTGATTTCACCGGCCTCATTGTGCAAGCTGGCGATCATTTGAGAAAGGATGTTCAAAGGATTGGCCACAGCGCCGCCGTAGAGTCCACTGTGCAAATCGCGGTTCGGACCTGTCACTTCGACTTCCACATAGCTCAGTCCACGCAGACCAGTGGTGATCGACGGTGTATCATTTGCGATCATTCCAGTATCTGAGATGAGAATAGTATCACAAGCCAATTTTTCTTTGTGCTCCTTAATAAATGGCTCCAAGTTCATCGAACCCACCTCTTCTTCGCCTTCAATCATGAATTTGACGTTGCACGGGATATTGCCCTGTGCTTTCATGATTTCGAACGCCTTGAAGTGCATGAACATCTGTCCTTTGTCATCACAGGCCCCACGCGCAAAAATGGCACCTTCCGGGTGAATGTCCGTGGTTTTGATGACCGGCTCAAACGGATCAGCATCCCAAAGTTCAATAGGGTCGGCCGGCTGTACGTCGTAGTGTCCGTACACTAAAACAGTCGGTAGGGAAGGGTCCACTAAACACTCTCCGTAGACGATAGGGTGGCCTGCGGTTGGAAAAATTTCAACCTGATCTAAGCCGAGTGTATTCATGTGTCCAGCGATTGCCTCAGCACAGCGCGCCACATCGTTATTGTAGGCGGGATCTGCAGAAATAGAAGGAATTCTCAAAAGTTCAAACAGCTCCTCTAAGAGGCGTTCCTTGTTCGATTCGATATAGTCTTTTGGTTGCATATGTGGGTAATGTTATTTCGAGTTTCCTCAAAGTTAAGGGCTGTTCGATGGACAAGAGAATAAACGTGAATTTTTCTATCTTCGGACTATGCGAAAATTGCTCATCCTTTTCATGTGTTCGGTCTCCTATTTTATGAGTGGACAATCGATGACGGTGAGTACCTCCGGAAACTATAATGATCCGTATTGGATGGCCTCGAATATTTTGGTGGATTCAACGTTGTCCATCTTTAATATGGGGCAGAATGGTCTTCCACTGACCCAGTCGGACAACGATCAGATCGGTTATTTCCAAGCGAACAATGCCAATTTCCCCATCCAGTCGGGTATTGTCATGGTTGCCGCGAGCGATGCGGACGCTGTGATTCAAGCGGCTCCAGGGCCTTCAGGTCCAAATGTTTCGATCACTGACACGGAACTCTCCACAGTGCTGACACAGTTGGGGACGAGCGGTACGATGTACGACATGGTCGAGATAGAGTTTAGTTTCATCGCCCAAAGTGACTCCATCGCGTTTAATTATGTCTTCGGAAGCTTTGAATACGACGGTTTTACTTGTACCAATTACAACGACGTCTTCGGATTCTTTCTCGAGGGTACCTACATCAATGGGACCACAGCGCCTACCGGACAGACCATTGTCCGCAACATTGCAACCATTCCTGGAACCACCACTCCCATCGCGGTGAACACCATCAACGGTGGAAGCCCGACCGGTGGAGGCAGTGCTTCGAACTGTTTGTCCGCAAATCCGAGCTATGTGGCACACAGTGCGTATTACAATTCTTCAAATAGAACCATTACCACTTTGGACGGGTATACGGATAAATTTACCGCTAAGGCGCAAGTACAATGTGGGGGGTGGTATACGATCCGCTTAAAATTGGCCAATGTGTTTGATAACGCCTATACCTCTGCAGTATTCCTGGAAGAACAATCGCTAAAAGGCCCTGTACTTACCATCTCAGACAGCACAAACATGGGAAATTCGTTCAACGACTCCTTGCTGGTGGAAGGCTGCAATAGAAATGAAATCGTCTTTTCAAGAAGCTCTAATCTGGGCATCGAAATGAAAATCCCACTCAAAACGGAGGGGAATGCAATCGAGGGAGTGGATTACAGTACGATTCCAGATACGATGACGTTGGCACCAGGAGTGAAGGCAGATACACTTGTGTTTTATGTCTACGATGACAATGTGGCCGAAGGTATAGATACCCTAGTGATTGTTCAAGATTACGTCTTTACCGA
>CATITW010000375.1 GCA_949547975.1 Cryomorphaceae bacterium
CAACTTAAAAAATAACCATTAGTCCGTGTCATTACTGGTACTCATAGCGATCGCCGTACTTTCTTCAGCTTTGTTTTCAGGCTTGGAGATGGCGTATCTCAGCATCAACAAACTCCACGTAGAGCTCGAACGTCAGAAAGGCGGTATGGGCTACAAGGTGATGGGCTACCTGATGGATCGACCGGCAGCATTTATTGCAGCGATCCTCGTGGGAAACAATGTCGCCTTAGTCTTGTACGGGAATTACATGCACAAGATTTTGATGCCTGTATTCGAGGGCTGGTCAGCGCTGGAATACCTTGTGCTTTTGGTCGAAACGAGTATTTCCACAGTCATCATTTTGGTATTCGCGGAATTTTTACCCAAAACGCTGTTTCGTCAAAACGCAGAGGGCATCATGCGCTGGTTGAGTGTTCCTGCCTTTTTACTGTTTTGGATTCTTCGTTTACCCAGCGCTTTGATGCTGGGTCTGAGCCAATTTTTCTTGCGCTACGTCTTTCGACTTGAGCTCGAGGAAGAACGTACGGTGCTCGGAAGGGTAGAGCTTGATCATTACGTGCGAGAGCGCGTCTCCAACACTTCTGAAGGTGCAGAGGATGTAGATCCAGAGCTCGAAATTTTCAAGAACGCACTCGAATTTCCGGAAACTAAAGCGCGCGAATTCATGATCCCCCGAACGGAGATTGAGGCGGTCGAAGTCAGTGAGGCGCCAGAACGTGTTCGTGAGCTCTTTATTGAAAACGGCTTTTCCAAGCTGCTCGTCTATGAAGAAAACATCGATAAGATTATCGGGTATGTACATGCTTTCGAGCTGTTTAAAAAGCCGGATAACCTGCAGCGCGTGTTGCGCCCAGTAAGCTTTATCCCCGAAAGCATGCGTGCAGATGAAATATTGAACCTCTTCACCAAAGAAAAGCGCAATATCGCTGTGGTGCTGGACGAGCATGGCGGTACCAGCGGAATGATTACCCTAGAGGACGTGATCGAAGAGATTTTCGGCGAAATAGAGGATGAGCACGATGCTGAGGCCTTGCTTGAACGTAAAATCAAGGAGGGAGAATGGTTGTTTTCGGCCCGATTAGAAGTCAGTGACGTGAATGAAAAATGGGGCCTGGATTTACCCGAGAGCGACAATTACAACACCTTGGGCGGCTATATTTTAGACCTGTATCAGAGCCTTCCGGAGAAGGGAACGGTGGTGCGCAGCGCGGAATATTTGTTCGTGGTTCAGAAAACAAAGTCAAATAGGCTCGAAGAGGTGCTCGTAAAGGCCAATTAATTGGTCCAAAATCTTATATTCGCAAACTCATTACTTTAATTGCAGTAACATGGCAACAATCGAACGCATTAGACAGCGCTCAGGACTTTTGATCGTCGTAGTATTTGTAGCACTATTGGCTTTCTTGTTAGGAGATTTATTCCGCTCAGGTGGATCTAAGTTTTTTGGTGATCCCAACGTGATCGGAACCGTTAACGGAAGAGATGTGACCCGTCTTGAACTCAGCCAGGGAATGGAAGAGCTCAGAACAGGTAACCCTCAGCAGTACGGCAACGCGAGCAGCTTACAGCTCTCCAACTTTGTTTGGAACACGATCGTAACAGACGAGGTTTTGTCCGCGGAGCTCAAAGCTTCTGACATGAACGTTAGCGAGCAAGAAATTTACTTTGACATCATCAACAACCCGAACATTCGTCAGAATTTCACGGGAGCGAATGGACAGTTCGATGACAACATGTTCAAAAGCTACATCGCTCAGATTCGTGAAAACAGAGACGTTACCGAGCAGAGTGCAGAGATGTGGTCACAATGGATCGCCTTTGAAAAAGCGGTGAGCGGACAGAGCAAGAACTTTAAATTTACAAATGCGATAGAGAAGGGCGTCTTCATGCCTTCAGCACTTGTTGAAGTAGAGTTGAACCGTTCGAACGCGCAACACCCTGCACAATACGTATATGTGCCTTACATCGACATCAATGAAGATGAGATCGAAGTGAGCGAAAGTGATGTGAAAGCATACTACAACAAAAACAAGGATGCATTCGAGCAAGAAGCAGCCCGGAACATCGAGTTCATAAATTTCCCATTGCAGCCGTCTGAAGCGGACCGCGAGGCGGTGCGTGCAGAATTGGCCACACTAGCTTTAGAGTGGTTTAGTGTTCAGGACGATTCAGTGTTTGTTAACCTGCACAGTGATGTTCGCTTTGTATCTCAATACTTCACTGAGGTGGAGCTTGTAGGTACAGGTTTGGATACACTTGTTGCTGGCCAAGATGTCGGTTATCAGAAAGGTCCTTTAGACCTCGGAAATGCATTCTCGGTGGTAAAACTCGTCGACAAGAAAGTACTAGCGGACAGTGTTCAGGCACGTCATATTTTGATTCCATTCGCTGGTGCTACCCGTGTAGACCCATCGGTGACGCGCTCTCCACAGGAGGCGAAAGATTTAGCGGATAGCCTGCTTACGGTCCTCAAAGCGGACCCAAGCGCGTTCGATGCACTCTCGCAAGAATTCTCAGGTGATGTAGTAGCGAAAGAAAAAGGCGGTGACCTCGGTTACTTTAAGCGCGGCATGATGGCGCGTCCATTCGAAAACTTCAGCTTCTTCGGTTCGAAAGGCGATCTCGGTGTGGTACCTACGCAGTTTGGTTTCCACGTGATCGAAATTACCGATCAACAGGGCGCAAATGATGCGTACAAAGTAGGGCAGATCGTACGTGAGATTCTTCCTTCTGATGAAACTATTCAAGGGTTGTACGGCCAAGCATCTTCGTATGCGGCAGCGGCACAGAGTGCTGATGACTACCGTGCACTTGCAAGCGAGCAAGGTCTTTTCTTGCGTCCTGCACGTAACCTAGGCCGTTTAGACGAGACTGTTCCAGGTTTGGGTGTTTCTCGCCGCGTAGTTCGCTGGGCTTGGGACGAGGAGCGCGAAGAAGGCAACATCGGTTTGTTAGAGAACGATGGCAAAGGATACGTTGTAGTTGTTTTAACTGACGTTCTTGAAGAAGGAACGACACCTTTTGAACTGGTTCGTTCACAGTGTGAGCAAGCGGCTAAGAAAGCTGCGAAGCAAGATCAAGTGAAAGACCTCGTAGCTTCGGCTCTTTCCGGAGCAGGAAGCATCGCTGAGGTTGCTACAGCACTAGGTAAAGAAGTTCGTACGCTCAACTTCCGTGTCAACAATCAAAACATCGCTGGTGTAGGTAATGAGCCAGAAGTAGTAGGTGTAGTATGTGGCTTGGAAGCAGGTGAGCTTAGTGATGTGATCTTGGGTGAGAGTGGTGCTTTTGTTGCCGTAACACAGGCGGTTCAACCAGCAACTCCTGTAGATTACAAGAACCAAGCACAATCTACACAACGCAGTTTGAGAAATTTGGTTAGTGTTCAAGCGTACAAAGCGCTCGAGGACAAATCAAGCGTTGAAGACAAACGATACATGATGTTCTAATCCCTACTGGGACTAGGAATAAACTTTATACTAAAAGCCCCCTTGCGCAATGCGCAAGGGGGCTTTTTATATGCAGTGAATCAGCGTGGATCACGGCCAGAGTTCGGGTACTACTTTACAGGAACTGGCTGTGGCTTGAGGGGGGGTTAGAGTCTGTTCCAGCGCTCTGCATCGAGCTTCACAAAGATGAAAAGGAGCAGGGTGAAGCCCCATAGTGAGGAGCCACCGTAGCTGAAAAAGGGCAGTGGTATGCCGATCGTAGGGACTAGACCGATGGTCATGCCGATGTTGATCAGCCAGTGCGTGAAGATGATGCTAGCTACACCGTAGCCGTATACCCGGGAAAAGGTGTCTTTTTGACGCTCGGCAAGCCAGAATAGGCGACCGATAAGTAGTGCGAAGGCGATCATGAGCAGCGTGGTGCCTAAAAAGCCCCACTCTTCGCCGATGGTGCAGAAGATGTAGTCGGTACTCTGTTCAGGGACGAAGTTCAGTTTGGTTTGTGTACCGTTCAAATAGCCTTTACCGGTCCAACCTCCGGAACCGATCGCGATGAGAGACTGTAGGGTGTTGTAGCCTGCGCCAGAAGGGTCGTCTTCCAACCCTAGAAGTACCTTAATACGTATCTGCTGGTGGGGTGCTAGGATATTATCCATGACACGACCTACGGCAAATACGATGGCAGAAGAGGTGAGCAGGGCGGCGGAATTGGCCAAAATGAATTTTGTTTTCTTCGGAAGCAAAAGGAACGCGAGTAGTGCGAGAGCACCGAGGATGAGGAGTGCAGTTTTGAGTTCTAAAATGAGACCAGCGATTGCAAGGATGACCATGATCAGCGCCGTTCCGATGTAGTATCCGGGCATGCCTTCCCGGTAAAGCACTAATATGAGACTCAAATACACCAGTGTGGAGCCGAGATCCGGCTGGATGCCGACGAGTAAACCGGGCGTGAAGATGATCGCTAGGCCGATGATGCGGTCCCGCCATTTTTTGAAACTCTTTCTAGGCAATGAAGCGTAATAGGCCAGCATAAGCGTGGTGGCAAATTTTCCTATTTCTGAAGGTTGTAGACTGAAGCCACCTAGCCCGAACCAGCTTCGTGCACCACCAATTTTTTTACCAATAAACAACACGAGCACCAGCAATACCACGCTCAGCGCGTACCAAAGGGGTGCGAAATTTGTCCAGAGTTTGAAATTGGACAGAAAAACTGCGGCGATGATCAGTACACTACCTGCGATCCAAAGACCTTGCTTTCCGTTCTCTTGGGTGAGGTCGAACAAACTGCTCGAGTTTTCATCGAACACCGCTGCGTAAATGCTCAGCCAGCCCCACAATACGAGGAAGGCATAGAGGCCTACGATCAACCAGTCGACTTTGAGTTTGTTTCTATGTATTCTACCGTACGCCATCTTAGAAATTTGCCTGATATGTGCTGTCCTCACCGTAAATAGCAAGGTGTTGCATGCGGTACTCCTCGTGCAAGTCGCCTTGGATCATTCGTTCTTCCATCTTCGGACGTGTGATGGTATCGGTCAGGTAATATTCCGTCATTAAGCTCGCGATAGGAGCTGCCCAGCGCGATCCCCAATACCCGTTTTCAATCACCACTGCAATTGCGATTTTTGGGTCGTCTTTTGGGGCGAAGCTTACAAAAATACTGTGGTCTTGCCCGTGTGGATTTTCTGCTGTCCCGGTTTTTCCGCATTGGCTGATGTGCTCTAGGCGCGCACCGCGTGCCGTTCCGGATTCGAACACTTCGTGCATTCCGTCCACTACAACGCCAAAGTGTCGCGGGTCGATCGTGGTGTGCTTGGGCGTAGTGAAGTTGGAGTCGATGGGCAGGCCTTTGATCTCTTTGACAACGTGTGGCGTGAAGTAGAAGCCTCTATTTGCGATGGCCGCGGTCATATTTGCGAGTTGGATCGGTGTAGCTACGAGCTCTCCTTGGCCGATGCCGTTGGATACTGAAGTGGCGCCTTTCCACCCAGAATATCCTAGGAACCGGTCGTAGTACGCAGCGTCAGGGATGTTCCCTTTTCGGCCTGTAGGCAAGTCATTGCCTAAGAATTTTCCAAGTCCAAAGCTTTTAACGTGATTGCTCCAGCGGTCGAGTCCTTCGTGAGAGTTCCCCGATTTATCGACCGTTTTTTGATAGACCGTACAGAAGTAGTTGTTGCAACTTTCCGAGATGGCCGTTTTCAGACGCATCGGACCGCCTTTACAGTGACAAGCCACGTGGAGAGCGCCGAAGTGAAATCCGTGACGGCAGGTCATGACGGTGTTTGGGGTGATGATACCTTCTTGAAGTCCGATCAAGGCATTGACCAGTTTGAATGGCGATCCGGGAGGATATTCAGCAAGGATGCCGCGGTCGAA
>CATITW010000376.1 GCA_949547975.1 Cryomorphaceae bacterium
GTAAAAAGCACGTTTTGCACACCATCCCATCTGGGGTATTTCACGAAAATGTAGAAAACATCGTAGGTAATGGTGTGGTGATCGATCCAGTCATCTTCAAAGGTGAATTGGATAAACTGATCGCTCAAGAGCCTGATGTTCTTTCACGTTTGAAAATTTCTCGTAAAGCACACCTGATCCTTCCTTCACACCGTTTGCTTGATGCAGCGAGTGAAGCGGCGAAGGGCAAGAAAAAAATTGGGTCTACCCTAAAAGGTATCGGTCCAACATACATGGATAAAACAGGTCGTAACGGCCTTCGTGTTGGTGACATTCAGCTCGAGAACTTCCAAGAGTTGTACGATGCATTGGTGAACAAGCACAAGCAACTGCTCAGCGGTTACCCAGAGTTTGAGTACAACCTTGCAGAATTGGAAGAAAATTGGTTTGCGGCAGTAGACTACTTGAGATCGCTGCAGATTATCGACAGCGAGCCTTACATGCACACTGCCATGCGCGAAGGACGCACCATTCTTGCTGAAGGCGCTCAGGGTACTTTGTTGGACATCGACTTTGGAACCTACCCATTCGTTACATCATCAACCACGACATGTGCTGGTGCTTGTACGGGCTTGGGTGTAGCACCGAATAAGATCAAAAACGTCTATGGAATCTTTAAGGCGTATTGTACGCGCGTAGGTTCTGGTCCGTTCCCTACCGAGCTGAGTGATGCGACTGGGGAAACTATTCAAGCGCAAGGACACGAGTTTGGAGCGACTACCGGTCGTCCACGTCGTTGTGGTTGGTTGGATCTTCCTGCCTTAAAGTACGCGATAGATGTTAATGGAGTTACAGAGCTGATGATGATGAAGTCAGATGTTCTAAGCGGCGTAGGTCCTATCCAGATTTGTACGGCATACCGCTACAAGGGTGAAGTGATCGAGCATTTACCCTATAAATTACAAGAAGATCTCATAGAGCCCATTCTAACCGAACTACCAGGCTGGGATGAAGATCTTACTCAGATGACGGACGAAGCGCAGTTCCCTGCGACGTTCAAGGCATACATTGACTACATTGAAAAGGCTGTCGGTGTGCCAATCACATTAGTAAGTGTGGGACCTGACCGTGCTCAAACGATCTTAAGATAATGCGTAGGGCCATACTTTTTTGTGTGGCCCTTTTTTGCGCACTCCCCAAGAGCGGAAGTGCGCAGACCAAGATTCGTATTCTCAGCAGCGATATAACGGATATCGTAAAAAGTGCGACCGGCTCCCGCGTGTACTATTTGCGAGGAAACGTCGGATTGCAACAGGATGCCGCAAAGATGTACTGCGATTCTGCCGTGCTTACGCAGCCAGAAAACACGTTCGACGCTTTTGGCAACGTTCGTATTGTTCAGTCGGACACGACCACAATCGTAGGCGAAACGTTGAATTATAACGGGGATGAGCGGCTCTTTACCATCAACGAGAATGTAGAGTTGCGCACTCCGAATTCCACACTAAAAACCACCGCTTTACGCTTCGACCGGAACAACCAAACTGCGTATTATCTGACCCGAAGCACCTTGTACCGTAAAGACCTGGAATTAACTTCAGATAAAGGAATTTATAACACACAATTAGAGCGCATTAGACTTCGCGGAAATGTAGTTGCTGTAGATCCGGAATATCAGCTCGAAACGGATACATTGCTGTACTATCCCAATACCAATAACTACCGTTTCCTAGGGCCCAGTACGCTGCTCAGAGACAGTTCAACCATCTATTGCAACCTCGGTAGTTATGGAGCAGATAACGCACAGTTAAATTTAGGTCGAGGTGCAAGTATCCTTTCCCCCGCCTCGTTCATTGCAGCCGATTCAATCAGCTACAACCTCAAAGAAGAAGCCGGTGAACTGTTTGCTGAAGCCTTGGTAGCGGATTCGGCCAAGGGTTTTGTGCTCGAAGCGCCCTACATTCTATATACGAAAAGTCCCAATTATGTAGACGCGCACTCCCCCGTTTATTACCGTCAGAGTTTGGATAGCGACACGATGTATGCCAAAGGCGATACGTTGAGCATTCGCGAGGACAGTGCTGGATTTAGAACGGTCCATATGTTTGAGCATA
>CATITW010000377.1 GCA_949547975.1 Cryomorphaceae bacterium
ACAGGACGAATGAAATTTATTGTATCCAGCTCGAAGCTCTTGAAGCAGTTGCAACTGATCGGAGGAATCATTCAAAGCAACAACACGTTGCCGATCCTCGACAACTTCCTTTTTGAACTTAAGCAAGGCGAGCTTCTCGTAAGCGCATCCGACCTTGAAACTACGATGAGCGTAAGCTTAGAAGTAGAGACCGAAGATGTCGGTTCTGCAGCAGTTCCTGCCAAAACTTTGTTGGATACGTTAAAGACATTCCCAGAGCAACCCTTGACCTTCACCTTTGATGAGGGATCACACACGATAGAATTGGCCTCTGATTACGGGAAGTATTCTCTGGCATTCATTGACGGTGAGGAGTTCCCAAAGTTCCCGGAACTTGACGAAGCTTCGAAAACGGTTCTACCGGCTGAGGTTCTAGTGACCGCTATTGGTAAAACGCTATTTGCTACCGGAAACGATGAACTTCGCCCAGTGATGAGTGGGGTATTCTTCCAGTTTGATACGTCGAGTCTTACGTTCGTTGCAACGGACGCGCACAAACTCGTGCGTTACCGCAGAACGGATCTAGGTGCAGCGTCTACTGCGGAATTCATTATGCCGAAGAAGCCTCTGAACATGCTGCGCGGATCCCTGAGCTACAACAGCTCTGAGGTGGAGGTAGTGTACAACAACACGAATGCACAGTTTTCTTACGACAACGTAGTGATGGTATGTCGATTGATCGATGGAAAGTATCCAAACTACGAGGCCGTAATCCCACAGACGAATCCAAACGTCATGATCATTGATAGAAGTGCCTTCTCTTCTTCTGTGAAACGTGTGGCGATCTTCTCGAATAAAACGACCCACCAGATCCGTCTTCGTTTGGCAGGTGCAGAGATGTCAGTCAGTGCTGAGGATCCAGACTTCAGTAACAAGGCACATGAGCGCATTGCTTGTGATTACCAAGGTGATGATATGGAGATCGGCTTCAACAGCCGCTTCCTACTAGAGATGCTAGGTAACTTAGGCTCAGATAACGTACGTATGGAGATGAGTGCTCCAAACCGTGCAGGCCTATTGATTCCGGCGGATGGAACAGATGAAGGTGAGGACCTATTAATGCTGGTTATGCCGGTGATGCTGAACCACTAAGGAAACATGCTTCGGGCGCTTGGCGCTCTTTGAGTACATAGAACGAAAGTGTCTATCGCCTTGGATCCAAGGTGGTAGGCACTTTTTCATTTACGGGGGCTTGCTCTATGTTCTGTATGAGCGGATAAGCTTCATTTATTTGCCATTTTCCTTGGCTCCAAAAAAGTCGATCGTAGGAGAAATCTGGTCCATAAGCAAACCAACGTCCGACCAATTCTGGTTTAGACGGTGCTAAATGATCGCAGATGATCCCGCGATGCTTCCTGTCCCAGCGCACAGCTGCACTAAGCTGACTGTTGTATCGAAATTGGAGACGGTAGGGGCGCTTCGCGTAACGCTCGTCACCGTGCGATCTGATGTTAAAAATACGCCCCCCAAAGTGCATACGTTCGCGCTTACTGCCTAGACTGATCGCATCTACATATTTCGTGTGATAAGAAAGCCCTGGGCGGAAGGTAAGAAGGGTGTATACCTTCTCACCCTTGTGCTTGGTCGTGATGATGTCAAAACAGATTGCTCCGACCCATTCTCCAGCCTTTAGCCATCGGTAAGGCGTATCCTCAGGTGTGCCATAGTCCTCTAGAACCACTCGTTTCGCACCCTTCCATTTTGGATGCCATACGAATCCGTGAAAGCTAAATCCACCACGTTCTTTCGGCACTGCCCAAGTATACAGCGCAAAGCTTTGATCATTAGGCAACTGTACGCTGAGGTTACGAACACCTGGTAGTGTTTTGCCATAATTTTCTTCTATGGAAATAAACGCCCAAAGACTATCCGCAAAAACGCCTGCTAATGAATCGCTATTGGGCTGATTTTCAGGCAGCAGGTACGCATTGCCTAGACGCGCTAGATCGGACTCCGTAGGCTGCGCAAAGAGTGTGGCGGATAAAAAAAGAAATAGGGCGGTGATGCGCATGGAGTTATTCTTCCAAGTGCATGAAGTCCTTTTTCGCTAAAAGTTGTTCTTCCGTTTCTACGTGCTCCTCATCAGGAACACAGCAGTCTACCGGGCATACTTCAGCACATTGAGGTTCCTCGTGAAAACCGATGCACTCGGTACACTTGTCCGTAACGATGTAATAGACATCATAATCTACAGGTTCCTGGGCTTCATCTGCGTTGTATTCATTGCCGTTAGGGGTAATGATTTTGCCGCTGAGGTCTGTTCCTTCGTTGAATCGCCACTCTAAGGCGCCTTCATATATAGCGTTGTTGGGGCACTCTGGCTCGCAGGCGCCACAATTAATGCATTCATCGGTGATTTTGATAGCCATGTACCTTCGGTGTTTTAGCTTTGCAAAAGATAACACAAAGGTAGTGCCAAT
>CATITW010000378.1 GCA_949547975.1 Cryomorphaceae bacterium
ACAGGACGAATGAAATTTATTGTATCCAGCTCGAAGCTCTTGAAGCAGTTGCAACTGATCGGAGGAATCATTCAAAGCAACAACACGTTGCCGATCCTCGACAACTTCCTTTTTGAACTGAAGCAAGGCGAGCTTCTTGTTAGCGCATCCGACCTTGAAACTACGATGAGCGTTAGCTTAGAAGTAGAGACCGAAGATGTCGGTTCTGCAGCAGTTCCTGCAAAAACTTTGTTGGATACCCTAAAGACATTCCCGGAACAACCGTTGACCTTCACCTTTGATGAAGGCTCACACACGATAGAATTGGCCTCTGATTACGGTAAGTACTCTCTGGCATTCATCGATGGTGAAGAGTTCCCAAAGTTCCCGGAACTCGACGAAGCTTCGAAAACAGTGCTACCTGCAGAGGTCCTAGTTACGGCTATTGGTAAAACACTATTTGCTACTGGAAACGATGAGCTTCGCCCAGTGATGAGTGGGGTATTCTTCCAGTTTGACACGTCGAGTCTTACGTTCGTTGCAACGGACGCGCACAAACTCGTGCGTTACCGCAGAACGGATCTAGGTGCAGCATCTACTGCGGAATTCATCATGCCGAAGAAGCCTTTGAACATGTTGCGCGGTTCTCTGAGCTACAACAGCTCTGAGGTGGAGGTAGTGTACAACAACACGAATGCACAGTTTTCTTACGACAACGTAGTGATGGTATGTCGGTTGATCGATGGAAAGTATCCAAATTACGAGGCTGTAATCCCTCAAACGAATCCAAACGTGATGATCATTGATAGAAGTGCCTTCTCTTCTTCTGTGAAGCGTGTGGCGATTTTCTCGAATAAAACGACGCATCAGATTCGTCTTCGTTTGGCAGGTGCAGAGATGTCTGTCAGCGCTGAAGATCCTGACTTCAGTAACAAGGCGCATGAGCGCATTGCTTGTGATTACCAAGGTGATGATATGGAGATCGGTTTCAACAGCCGCTTCCTCTTAGAGATGCTTGGTAATCTAGGTTCAGATAACGTGCGTATGGAGATGAGTGCTCCGAACCGTGCCGGTCTATTGATTCCAGCGGATGGAACAGATGCAGGTGAGGATCTATTGATGCTGGTTATGCCGGTGATGCTCAATCACTAAGAAAACATTCTTCGGGCGCTTGGCGCTCCTTGAGTACATAGAACGAAAGTGTCTATCGCCTTGGGTCCAAGGTGGTAGGCACTTTTTCATTTACAGGGGCCTGCTCTATGTTCTGTACGAGCGGATAGGCTTCATTTATTTGCCATTTTCCTTGGCTCCAAAATAGTCGATCGTAGGAGAAATCTGGTCCATAAGCAAACCAACGTCCGACCAATTCTGGTTTGGACGGTGCCAAATGATCGCAGATGATTCCGCGGTGCTTCTTGTCCCAGCGCACAGCTGCACTAAGCTGACTGTTGTATCGAAATTGGAGACGGTAAGGGCGCTTCGCGTAACGCTCGTCGCCGTGCGATCGGATGTTAAAGATTCGTCCCCCAAAGTGCATACGTTCGCGCTTACTGCCTAAACTGATCGCGTCTACGTATTTCGTGTGGTACGAAAGCCCGGGGCGGAAGGTAAGTAGGGTATATACTTTTTCACCCCTGTGCTTGGTCGTGATGATATCAAAACAGATTGCTCCGACCCATTCTCCAGCCTTGAGCCATCGGTAAGGCGTTTCTTCAGGTGTGCCATAATCCTCTAGAACCACTCGTTTCGCACCCTTCCATTTTGGATACCATACGAATCCGTGAAAGCTAAATCCACCACGTTCTTTCGGCACTGCCCAAGTATACAGCGCAAAGCTCTGATCATTAGGCAACTGTACGCTGAGATTGCGAACACTTGGAAGTGTTTTGCCATAATTTTCTTCTATGGAAATAAACGCCCAAAGACTATCGGCGAAAACACCTGCTAACGAATCGCTATTGGGCTGATTTTCAGGAAGCAGGTATGCATTGCCTAGACGCGCTAGATCGGACTCCGTAGGCTGAGCAAAGAGTGTGGCGGATAAAAAAAGAAATAGGGCGGTGATGCGCATGGAGTTATTCTTCCAAGTGCATGAAGTCCTTTTTCGCTAAAAGTTGCTCTTCCGTTTCTACGTGCTCCTCATCGGGAACACAGCAGTCTACCGGACATACTTCAGCACATTGCGGCTCCTCGTGAAAACCGATACATTCGGTACACTTGTCCGTTACGATGTAATAGACATCATAATCTACGGGCTCTTGGGCTTCATCTGCGTCGTATTCATTGCCGTTAGGGGTAATGATTTTGCCGCTTAGGTCAGTTCCTTCGTTGAATCGCCACTCTAAGGCGCCTTCATATATCGCGTTGTTGGGGCACTCTGGCTCGCAGGCGCCACAATTAATGCATTCATCGGTGATTTTGATAGCCATGTACCTTCGGTGTTTTAGCTTTGCAAAAGATAACACAAAGGTAGTGCCAAT
>CATITW010000379.1 GCA_949547975.1 Cryomorphaceae bacterium
GTCGAAGCGGCCTACCTGCAACTCATCCAAAACCAGCACTTGGAAGATTCCAGCGTCACCGCCATAAACGACCTCACGGAAGTGGGCTACCGCTACATCGGCAACAAGGCCATCACCCATCTGCTCGAACTTTGCTCGGGGTTAGACAGCCAGATTTTAGGGGATTTCGAAATCGTGGGCCAAGTAAAAAAAGCCTTCCTCAAAGCGAAATCACACCGGGCCACCGACGGACTCCTCGAACGGGCGCTCAACACCGCCGTGCATTGCAGCCGTAAAATCAAAAACGAAACCGGCCTCTCCACCGGGAGCGCCTCCACCAGCTATGCCGCGGCCTCTTTTCTGAGTACGCGCCTTAGCGCTATCGACCGTCCCAAAGTTCTGGTGCTGGGAACGGGGGAAATTGGCCACAGAACGCTCGACAACTGGGTCGCCCTACACGGCCCTGATGGAGTAACCGTCGCCAATCGGACCGATGAAAAGGCACAAGAAATCGCAGCAAAATTGGGCGTTCGCAGCATCGCCTGGAACGCTTGGAAACAGGAGCTCAACGCCTTCGATGCCGTCGTGAACGCGGCGCATGCACCCGAGCTGCTCGTACAAGCCCACGAGATCACAGCGAACTGACCAAAGCTCTTTATCGACCTGAGCATGCCCATGCGCATCGACCCCAAAATCGCCGCGATACCTGCGACCGAAGTACTGAACGTCGACGACCTCTCCAAGCACGTTGCGACCACCATGGATTCGCGCGCAGCGGCATTGCCAGCCGCGTACGCTATTGTCAATGAAACCCTTGAGAAATTTCGGGAAACCGAGCGCGCGCACAGTGCTGCACCACTGATCCATCAGGTACAGCTAGAATTGGCCGAGCAATGGCGTTCAAAAGCGCACGATCCGGAAAAAATTGAACGACTGAGCGCCAAAATCGAGTGTCGACTTTTCGAACATGTGCGCAAAGACCCCCGACAGATTCAACAACTAAAAAAATGGCTTCGTGAGTAATCCCACCATCAAACTTGCCAGTAGAACCAGTGCCCTAGCGCTCTTCCAAACCGAAGCTGTCATCGACGCACTGCGCGCCGTGGGCATCTCCGGCTCCCTAGTTCCGGTCAAAACTAAGGGCGATAAGGACCAGCATACCGCACTGCAGCACCTCGGGCAAACCGGCATTTTCACTAAAGCCATCGACGATGCCATCCTCGAGGGCACAGCAGATGTCGGCGTACACAGCCTGAAAGATTACCCGACCGCCATCCCCAAAGGACTCGCACTACTCGCCGTACTCCCCAGAGACGGCTACCTCGACGCCTTTATACCCGGCACCAGTACCCACGCGCCCACGACCTTACTCTCTGGTTCTCCCCGAAGAAAGGCCCAATGGCTCCGCCGTCACCCCAAACATGCCTTTCAAGACTTGCGTGGGAACATGGACACGCGCCTGGCAAAAATCCGTAAAAGCGGCGGCGGCATCGTCTCTGCACCCGGCCTCGAGCGCTTGGGAATGCTGCCCGAAGACGCCGAAGTGCTGGACTGGATGGTCCCTGCTCCGGCAGCAGGTGTCATGGCCATCATCGGAAGGGACGACGCCCAGCTCAAGTCCATTTTTGCAAAAATCAACCACGAAACCACCCTTCGCCAGGCCACCGTCGAACGCGATTTTATGGCCGCAGTAGAAGGCGGTTGTGCCTCGCCACTCGGGGCACTGTGCACCGGAGATGGCAATATTTGGAACTTCACCGGAGTGCTGCTCAGTGAAGACGGTACCGAAGAAATTCGCGTAACGCGCACAGTGCAACCTGCAGACTGGCAACGCGCCGGCAGTGCATGCGCCCAGGAACTTCTAGATCAAGGCGGCGCAACGCTCATGGCCCGGATAAAGGCCACCCAGCCGCTCGATGTGTTGTGCCTCAAAGAGATCAGTACAGAAGAGCGCGCATTAGCGCTAGAACAGGGTGTGAAGTTGCACGATGTGGACGTCTTAAAATTGGTTCCAAAAACCTTTCGAGTCAGAAACAGTACGCTCTTTATGGTGGGATCATCCTTCGGTGCGCAACAACTGCTCTCGGTTCACGAACAACTTCCAGAGGTGGGGATTTGCATTGGGAATAAAGCCCACCAAGAATTGCGCAAAGCCGGCTACAACGGCGTACTACACGTGCTCAACTCCAGTGCCGAAGCGCTCCAATTCATTCAAGGGCACCAGCTCCGTGACATCACCTATTACGGCGCCGCGCAAACGTCCGTTACCTGAGATCGGAAGAGCACACGTCTGA
>CATITW010000380.1 GCA_949547975.1 Cryomorphaceae bacterium
CACAACGCATGCTCAGCACAAAAGATGAGCGTTCCTCGTTTTTAGCCAGTGCCGTATTCCAGATCGGGCATTATGCCGTTCGTCCATGGCCGTGGATCATTGTGGCCTTAAGCGCTATTGTGCTCTATGCTTCGAAAGGAGATGTAGCAAGCTCGGCCCCTGAATTCATTACTTATGAATGCTTAACCGAGCAGATAAATTGCGAAACGCTCACTGCGGATCAGCAGTCGGAGCTGGATGCCTGGACGGCAACATGGGCGCCGGTGTATGGCGAGCAGTTGCCAGAGGCACTGAAGTACCAACGCGATTACCGCTTCGGATACATTTTCCTGATGCGCGACTACATGCCGAAAGGACTTTTGGGAATGCTGCTCGCATCGTTTTTTGCCGCCTACATGTCGACCATTTCTACCCAGCTGAATTGGGGTGCATCCTACCTGATTAATGACTTCTATTTGCGCTTTATTACCCCGAACGCACCTCGAAAAAAGAGCTTAGCGATGAGTCGTATCGTAACACTAGTGCTGGCCATCGCAGGATTGCTGGTCACCACTTTGATGGATAGCATTGCCGGGGTTTGGCAGTTCATCATGGAATGTGGTGCCGGGCTGGGCTTGGTACTCATTCTGCGCTGGTACTGGTGGCGAATAAATGCTTGGGCGGAGATTGCAGCTACGGTAGCACCATTCATCGCGTATGCCATCGCGCACTACGCGTTAGAGTGGGTGTTCCCGAACAGCTTTTTCTTCACGGTGGCCTTTACCACAGTAAGCTGGATCGTTGTGATGTACGCGACACAGCCGGAGTCGAGCAGTACGCTAAGGGAATTCTATCAAACGGTTCGTCCGGGCGGTGCTTGGAAGCCGGTGGAATGGAAGGCCGGCGAGTACGACGGGCCTAAAGGACCCTCAACGCTGGTGCTGGTGTTCCAGTGGTTGATCGGTATTGGGTTGGTGTATGGCGCGCTGTTTGCAGTGGGCGCGTTGTTGTGGAGCTAAAAATTGGCCACAAAAAAACCCCGAGACCTGTAGTGGAATCGGGGCTTTCTAAATCTATAGTTTCTCTTAGAGCGTACGCTTCACTTCTACGTGAGAGTAAGACTCTACGATATCGCCGACTTTGATGTCGTTGAATTTCTCGATGTTCAAACCACACTCGAAGCCTTGACGAACTTCTTTTGCATCGTCTTTGAATCGCTTCAGTGATCCTAGCTTACCCGTGTACACGACAACACCATCGCGGATGATGCGGACGTCACGGTTACGCTCGATAACCCCTTCGGTAACCATACAACCTGCGATCGTTCCGACCTTCGAGATCTTGAACGTTTCACGGATCTCTGCAGTACCGTTGATTTCTTCCTTAACCTCAGCAGAAAGCATACCTTCCATCGCGTCGCGAATCTCGTTGATCGCGTCGTAGATGATCGAATACATGCGAACTTCCACTTCTTCCTTCTCGGCCAATTTTCTTGCCTGAGCAGAAGGACGTACCTGGAAACCAACCACGATCGCATCAGATGCAGTCGCGAGTAGGATATCACTTTCAGAGATTTGACCAACACCTTTGTGGATAATGTTCACTTGAATCTCTTCTGTAGTCAATTTTTGTAGCGAGTCAGACAACGCTTCTACCGAACCGTCAACATCACCCTTCAAGATGATATTCAGCTCTTGGAAATCTCCCACCTTCAAACGGCGACCGATCTCTTCGAGGGTCATCTTCTTCTGAGAACGTACACTTTGCTCACGCTGCAACTGCAAGCGCTTCGCTGCAATCTGCTTCGCTTCACGCTCGTCGTCCATAATGATGAACTTATCACCTGAAGTAGGTGCGCCGTCCAAACCTAATAGACTCACTGGCGTAGAAGGTCCAGCTTCCTTGATACGCGAACCGCGCTCATCAAGCATTGCTTTCACCTTACCGCTGTACTGACCGGCGAGAACGTAGTCACCTACTTTCATCGTACCTGCCTGAACGAGCGCCGTACACATGTACCCACGTCCTTTATCCAAGGAAGCTTCCACGATGGTACCGCTGGCGTTTTTCTTAGGGTTCGCTTTCAGATCGAGCATTTCTGCTTCCAAGATGACTTTATCGAGGAGTTCCTCAACGTTCATACCCGTTTTTGCCGAAATTTCTTGACTCTGAATTTTACCACCCCAGTCTTCAACAAGCATGTTCTCTTGAGCGAGTTGCTCCTTGATCTTGTCCGGGTTAGCTGCATCGCGGTCTACCTTGTTGATCGCAAAAACGATCGGTACACCAGCTGCCTGAGCGTGTGCGATGGCCTCTTTCGTTTGTGGCATCACAGCATCATCAGCCGCCACTACGATAATAGCAATATCCGTTACCTGGGCACCACGTGCACGCATCGCCGTAAAGGCCTCGTGACCTGGAGTATCCAAGAAGGTAATCGTTTGACCATTGTGTACTTTCACGTTGTAGGCACCGATGTGCTGGGTGATACCACCCGCTTCACCAGCAATCACATTCGCCTTACGGATGTAATCCAAGAGCGATGTTTTACCGTGATCAACGTGTCCCATCACCGTTACAATAGGTGAACGTGGGAGCAAGTCCTCTTCTTTATCTTCTTCTTCAATGAAAGTGTCAGTAACCTCTTCATCCACGAAGTTTACACCAAACCCGAACTCTTCTGCCACCATCTCGAGCATCTCTGCATCCAAACGCTGGTTCATCGTCACCATGACACCTACGCCCATCAATGAAGCAATCACTTCATTTACGGTAACGCTCATCATGTTCGCGAGCTCAGTTACGGTAACAAACTCCGTTACCTGCAATACTTTGTTTTCTTCCGCTTGTTGGATGTCTTTCAACTCCTCACGTTCACGGCGTTCAGCACGCTTATCACGACGGATTTTTGCTCCTTTATTCTTCTTACCGGAAGTCAATTTTTCCAGCGTCTCCTTGATCTGCTTCTGGATTTGCTCGTCCGTCAACTCCTGCTTCTGCACTGGAGGTACACCGCGACGACCTTTACCCTTGTTGGTCGAAGAACCGCGCTGATTCCCACCGCGAGCACCGCCGCCACGTTTCGGGTCCGGTTGCGCTGGTGTAGCACCACCCGGTCCTTGCGTTTTGATGCGCTTGCGCTTTTTCTTATCGACTTTTGGCTTTTCTACCGGAAGAACAATCTTTTGTCCTGTGAATCTTGGACCGTCAATCTTAACGTACTTCGTCTTGATTTCCGTGTCCTCTTTCTTAGGCGCTTCTTCAACCTTCGGCTCTTCCTTTTTGGCTTGCTCCTTAATCACTGCGCCACCACCGGATTTCTTCGGTGCTTTTACTGCTGGTTTTGGAGTTTCTGCTTTTTTCGGAGCTTCTTTCTTCGCTGCTGGAGCTGGTTTTTTCTTTGGCTTTTGCGCTTCCAAATCAATTTTGCCCATCACCTTCAGTCCACCCACTTGCTGAGCGTCTTCTGCCGGAGCATCTTTGATTTCGACCCCCTCAGGAGCTTTCTTCTCCTCAGGTGCCTGTTCGGCAACCGGAGCTGCTACTGCTGGAGCTTCCTCTTTTGCTGGAGTCTCTACCGCTGGTACTTCTGCCGCCGGTGCTGGCGCAGCCTCTTCCTTGGCTTCTGGTGCTGGCGCCGCTTCTGGCGTAGCTTCCGGAGCCGGAGCTGGCTCGGTTTTCTCAACCGCTTCTACCGGTGCAGGTGCTGGAGTCTCCTCCTCTTTGCTACCGCGTAGGGCTTCCTTTTCCTCCTTGACCTGCTGGCTCACCTCTTCCGCAAGTTTCTTGCGTTGCAAATCATCTGCAAAGGTGGTCCTCAAGATCCCGTACTGATCTTCGGTAATCTTGTGGTTCCGGTTGTTAGGAATTTCGTGGCCCTGCTTCGCCAATTCCTCAACCGCACGGTCTAAGGAAATATTGAGCTCTTTTGTGACCTTACTTAATCTGACGCTACTCATAGAGTGTCTTTAGGTTTTCTTTATTCTTCGTCTTCGAATTCTTGATTAAGGACAGCGAAAATGCGATCTACAGTTTCCTCCTCTAAATCGGCTCTTGATACCAATTCTTCCTTCGTCAATTTCAAGACGCTCTTTGCTGTATCACAGCCAATCTTTTTAAGCTCAGCAATCACCCAAGCTTCAATCTCATCGCTAAATTGATCGAGTTCGATATCGTCCTCAATCTCAATGTCATCACGGTACACATCAATCTCCATATCGATCAGCTTACTCGCCAAACGAATGTTCGTACCACCACGACCAATCGCTAAACTAACTTGATCAGGTGCCAAGAATGCTTCCACTCTTTTTGCATCTTCATCAATGTTCAGACTCGTTACTTTCGCCGGGCTTAACGCACGTTGAATGTACAGTTGAAGGTTAGTTGTGTAGTTAATCACATCAATGTTCTCGTTGCGCAACTCACGAACGATGCTGTGAATACGTGAACCTTTCATACCCACACACGCCCCTACTGGATCGATGCGGTCATCGTAAGACTCTACAGCTACTTTTGCCTTCTCTCCAGGGATACGAACCACACCTTTAATAGTGATCAAACCGTCGTACACCTCTGGGATTTCTTGTTCAAATAGCTTCGCCAAGAAACGCTCGTCCGTACGTGACATAATCACAACCGGCTTCGTTCCACGGAAAACTACTTCTTTCACAACCGCACGAATCGGGTCTCCCTTGCGGAAAAACTCGCGTTCGCCGATCATTTGATCTTTCGGAAGAATCAGCTCATTCCCCTCATCATCATATACGATGACCTCTCTGTGACGTACGTGGTGCACTTCACCGGTGATGATCTCACCTTCAAGGTCTTTGTAACGCTTAAATAGTTCAGCATTGTCGTGTTCTTGAATACGACTTACCAAGTTTTGACGGAACGCCAAAATAAAGCGACGACCGAGGTCGATCAACTTTACTTCTTGAGAAACCTCTTCACCTACTTCGTAATCTGGCTCTATTTTCAAAGCCGCAGTAAGTTCAATCTCTAGATTTTCATCCTCAACCTCGCCGTCTTCCACAACTGTTCTGTTGTGCCAGATCTCCAAATCACCTTTGTCCGGGTTAACAATGACATCAAAGTTCTCGTCCGTTTCATACTTCTTACGAAGCTGGTTACGGAAGGCTTCTTCAATGAAAGCCATCAACGTAGTTCTGTCGATATTCTTCTCCTCTTTAAAGGCGAGGAAGCTTTCGATAATCGCTTGATTCTCCATTGTGTATCTAAACTAAATAATCTTATTTAAATCTAATTGCAACTTTGGCCTCGGTGATTTCGCTAAAGTTAATTTTTAGCTCAATGTTCGGGGCGCTCTTCTTTTTTTGTGGCACGCTCAGTACCAAAAACTCCGGATCAGCTTCTAACAACTGTCCTTCCACTTCTTGATCGTTGTACTTCACCTTCAAAAAGCGGCCGACATTTTTCTGGTATTGACGGAAGATTCTAAGGGGTAAATTAAGGTCGGGACTGCTCACGGTGAGATTAAAGTCTTCCACCTCGCGGTCGAATTCGCCCTCAATCATGCGATTAATCATTTTAATCTGGTCGATGTTCAGACCTTCATCAGCGTCCACATACGCCACGATGACGTTGTTCGGCTTCAATTCTACATCCACCAAAAACGCGCCGTTTTCGCTTGCTGCGAGCTCTGCTGCTTCTCTTACTTTCGCGTACTCCATAAATCAAGGCCAATAAAAGAGGGGACCGAAGTCCCCTTTCCGAGTGCCAAAAAAGTTTCTGCAAATATAGGTGTTTATTTTCAATTGCGGGAAAATGAGAGAGTTGCTTTTACACATCACATCTAATAAATTCCACTCCGAATTCTAATTTTGACACTCGAAGTAACTTTTATACTCAGTATGTAGTATATTTACTACCCATAATTAGACTACACTCCATGGAAAAGAAAAACGTTAAAATCTTAATCGTTGATGATCATCCGATCGTTAGAGACGGTATAAAGACTATGCTCGAGATGGGCGATTTTGACTGTTGTGTCTTTAATATTCTCGAAGCGGGAAATGGTGAGGAAACCATGACCATGCTGAAAAATAATGCATTCGACTTGGTGATCATGGATTACCAGCTAGAAGAAACTGACGGCTCATCACTCGCAAAACGCGTCATCGAATCTTACCCAGAGCAGCACATTTTAGCGCTTTCAAACTACGATGACATCGAATACGCAGGGAATATGCTTAAAGCAGGTGCCCGCGGTTATGTGATGAAAAACGTAGGTACCAAAGAATTGATCAAAGCGATCAACACTGTTCTTGAAGGAAAACTCTACTACGCACAGCACCTGGCAAACGAACTCATCGAGCGTCGTATTCTAGGTAAAGGCTCGATCGACCTGGCCAGTGACAACCCTGCTGTTGCACGTTTAAGTCGTCGTGAAGTTGAAATCATCCAACTGATCTGTGATCAGCTGACCAACGAAGAGATTTCTAAGAAACTATTCCTCTCCAAGCGTACCATCGATAACCACCGCCAAAACATTCTCAACAAACTGGGAATGAACAACACGGCCGGTTTGGTTCGCTTCGCTGTTGAAAATGGATTGGTGAGCTAAGGCGACACCCTTCAAATCATACCTATAAAGCAGGCTCCACATAGTGGGGCCTGTTTTTTTTGTGTCCTACCAGCTACAGGTGTCTATGAGCTATCCGGATGGATGGGGCCCTGGGCTACCGATGTGTTGAAACTAAAAAACCCCCAGGCCAAGGCCTGAGGGTTCTTGAAATTCGAAAGGTTTTCGAGGATTACTCTACAACCACTTTCATTGTTTTGTATTCGCCTGTGCTGCTCGCAACATTCACGAAGTACATACCGCGGGTCATCGATCCACGAGTAAGTTCTACGTTGCCCTGAGCATTGTCGAATCCTGCAACTACACGACCAGTGATGTCCATAACACGTACCGTGTATACATCATTGGTTCCAAGTGCGATAGTCGCTGTTTCGTTCATTGGGTTCGGGTAAACGCTTACCGCGTCCATGTTGTTCTCAACCACGTTGATGAATGAACATGCACCGAAGATGTGACGCAATGTATCTGCTGAACCTGTACGTGCGAAGAATCTGTTGTAAGAGCCTACACCGTTTGGCACACCACATGCAGAATCTACTGGCTCGTGGTTCATCGTGTTTGTCGGGTCACCGTTAGAGAAACGGTACTCGAGAGTTCCTGGACAGAAATCGGTTACTGTTGCGATGTACTGACCTGGAGTAGAGTGTGCTGTAAATGCGATCGCATTTGCATCCCACTGCGTGAAAGCACCCATCAAATACACAGTATCAGCAGGAGTGAATGCCGCTTGAGTAAAGTCTACAATCCAAGTTACGTCTGCCGTAGCTGGAGTTGGAGCACATGCGCCATATACATCATTACCGAAACAACGAGAAGCTACTGCCGTATCTGAAGATACCGTAACGATCTTGTTGCCTCCGCCTTCCCAGTTCGTAGCACCTGCTACGTGGTAACGCGCCTTGTATTCGAAAGCTCCTGAATCTACATCGTTGAACGTGATCGAGTATACCCCGTCACCGTCTGGATCAGTCAAGGTATCTGAACCGCTCCATCCGTTCACTGGACCAGCAAGGGTTACTGCGTCTAGCGAACCACAAGCAGTCACTGTATTCATATCTACATTTACCGTCATCTGGTAGGTAGATAGGACCACACATGAAGCACACATGTTCATACAAACCGCAACCACTGCATCGCCTGTAGAAGCAAACGTACGGTTAGAGTTCGTTGCACATGATGCAGGAACATTTTCCCAACCTGAAGGGCCGTTCTTGAATTTGAATTCTTGAGCTACTGTATCGTCAACGAAAACGTGCGTTTCCCAAGTGTCGTTTGAACCGAAGTCCGCAAGGTTGCGGTCCGACCAGTTCGTGAATGAACCTGCAATCATCGCACCTGCTGGGTCGATGGTTTGGAACTGCATGTCTACCTGAGCAACCATAAGGTTCTTACCCGCTGGCGCATTGCCGCCATAAAGTACAGCTGGAAGCGTGGTATCTTGGTAGATCGTTACCCAGCGGTTTCCGTTACCTGAACCGTCAAGCGCATTTACTTGGCTCTCTGCAGGAACACCTTCGTCATCACCCCAAGCGTTACCGTTCACGAACTTGTATTCGTAATCGCCACCGGCTAGAGTGCGAGTGATTTCGTAGATCGACGACGTACCTACCTGAGTTAAGGCAGAGGTATCTGGTTGCCAGCCCTGGAATGAGCCTGCTACGTGAACTCCATTTGAGTTGGCTGCTGTAGAGCCAAGGTCGACCTGGAAAGTCACGCTGTAATTCTGTGCAAATGCGAATGATCCGAGGAACATTGCAGCTGCGAAAGCGTACAATTTTTTCATATGAAAAGACTTTGGTTAGTAATTAGCGTACATAGTACCTTTCAAATTTAAAGATTAGCGGGTCGATTATTACGCCTGTTTCAATCGGTTTTTAACTACAATACCGCAAAAATGCTCAAAATATGAGGGATTTAGGGAGATCAGTGTTTTTTCTAGTGTGTACGATGGGCCTGACGTTAGGGGTAAAAGGTCAGCAAGTACACCGGGTGGACCCTCCTAATTGGTGGCAAAACATGGGTCTTGATACGCTCGAGTTGCTCGTCCATGGTTCCGATCTAGATACTCGTTTTGAGGTGGATGAAAAGGCCGGTGAGATTGCCCAAGTGAACCTCTATGGACAAGGTCGTATAGCACATCTCAAAGTAGTGCTAAGGCGTGGAAATCTTCCTTCGCAGCTTGGTTTGCAAGTCGGAGACCTCGAGGTCGATTTTCCCTTGAACCAGCGAGAAGTTTTTATGCGAAAAGGGTTAGATGAAAGTGATCTGATGTACCTCATCACGCCCGATCGGTTTGCCAATGGAGATCTCACGAACGATGTCGTGGCTGGAATGCGAGAACAAGGTGTAGATCGCAAGGCGCTGTATGCGCGGCATGGCGGGGACCTGAAGGGGATTCAGCACCGCTTGGAACACATCAAAAGCCTAGGTGCTACGGCAGTTTGGATCAACCCTGTTTTGGAAAATGACATGGAGCGCGACAGTTACCACGGCTATGCCATCACAGATCACTACGCGGTGGATGCGCGCTATGGAGGAAATAAGGCGCTAGATGACCTCGTGCGGGAGATGGGGAAATCAGGACTCAAGCATGTGGCCGACGTCGTCTACAACCACTGGGGATCGTGCCATTATTTGCAGAAGGAACTGGTAGATTCATCTATGGTACACTTTACGGCGGAAGGTCAGGTTCCCTATTCCAATTTTCGTTTTACGGCAATGACCGATCCGCACAAGAAGTCCGCGGACAGTAGCCGGTTTGCTAACGGATGGTTTGCAGGGGCCATGCCGGATATTAATCAAGACCACCCGGTAAGTGCTGCGTACATGCGCATGGCGACGATCTGGTACGTGGAGCGGTTTCGAGTGGATGCGCTGCGCTGTGACACATATGCGTTTAGTGCACCGCAATTTTTGGAACGGATGAATCGGGAATTGGCCACGTGTTTTCCAGGCCTCTTTGTCTTTGGAGAAGTGTGGGCCTACAGTGAGTCGTCGCAGGCCTATTTTGCTCCCAATACGATTCAAGGGACCGCTGTGACGGGTAATGATGCCGTGACCGATTTCACCCTGTGGCGCAGCATCCACGAACTGTACGGCGCCTCAGATGAAGCGCAATTCGGATGGAATACAGGAGCCGGAGCATTGTATTACCGTCTAGCAAGCGATGTGCTCTATGCGCGACCAGAAGCCCTTGTGACCTTTTTGGACAACCACGACGACGGACGCTTTTTAGGACAGCACAACGGCGATACCAACAAACTTCGCAGTGCATTGACCCTACTCTATTTCTTACGAGGCATCCCCACCATGTATTATGGAACGGAGCTGGGGCTGCAGGGCCATGAATCGCACGGCGCTATCCGAGAGGACTTCCCGGGATTTGAAGAGGAGTTCCAAGATTATAGCAAAATAGGCGGCGATTTATTAAATTTGTGTAAAGAATTGGGCTACCTTAGGAAAGAGTGGGCCGGGAAAAGTGCACTTCAGCAATATGCACCCGAACAAGGGTGGACGGTGCTGGAACGCAAAACAGCCGATAACACCTACGTATTGGTCCTAAACGCCACTTCGAAACAGCGCACTGCGAGGCTTCCTCAAAAGGGAATGAGCTTGCGTTTTTCAAGCGGAAATGGCGAAGAGAAATTCACGCCCTGGGAGGCAAGAATCTACACAACAAGCGAATGAAGGCAACCATAGAGAACATACGTATTGCTGAGAAAGACCGAAGCTACCACAGCTATGTGCTAAAGCAAAGCGCCCGCGATTACAAGCGTTCCATCTTCACCGACTACTGGCATTACCACCCAGAGATTGAGATCACCTACATCGTGAAAGGGGAAGGCATCGCTTTTATCGGCAACAAAACGGTCGAATTCGGCCCGGGTCAAGCCTTCCTTCTAGGCCCCTACCTCCCGCACAATTTTATCGGAACCGAAGAAGAAGATGTCATCTTAGATCGCGAGTGCTGGGGACTCCAATTCACCAAAGAATGGCTCCACTCCTTCAAAGAAAGTGCTTCGCTCGGCAAACTCTTCGAAGCCATGAGTTTTGGCATCAACCTTGGCGCATTCACGCCCGAAGAACATACCGCCTTTGAGACCATCATCGGGAACAACCCGCTGCGAAGCATTGGCTCTTTTTTCAATCTGATGGCCATGATCAGTGAGCGTCCCGACTTCAATACGATCGCTACGAACAGTGCCTACAGCAATGTGATGAGTCAAAAGATCAGCCAGCGTATGGAACAGGTCAGTAAGCACATTCAAGCCAATTACCACCGAAGCATCACGCTCACAGAAATAGCGGACATTGCAAACATGACCGAGCAGAGCTTCAGCCGATGGTTCCGCCAAACCTCTGGCCTCACCTTTATCGACTATCTCATCCAGCTGCGCACCACTGTCGCAAGCAACCTACTGATCAACACCAGTAAGCCCATGACCGAGGTCTACGCAGAAAGTGGATTCAACTCCAGCTCCTCGTTCAACCGCGCGTTTTTAAAAATCAAAGGGTGTTCCCCGCGCGAATTCAGAAAACGCAACAGAATCTAAACTTCCGCCTCCGGAGTGTACGTAACCGCTTTCTTGTTTGTGATCAGCAGATTTGCCAAACCGGCAATGGCTAAAGACGTCCCTGCAAGCAGCATCGCGTTGATCGGCTCCTCACCGAAAACGGCCTGATAGATCGTGGTTAACGACGTCGCTGCAACGATCTGGGGAATCACAATAAACATGTTGAAAATCCCCATGTATACCCCCATTTTGTTGGGATCCAGTGTAGAACTCAACATGGCGTACGGCATCGAAAGGATGGATCCCCATGAAAATCCAATACAGACGAACGAAACGATGAGCATGCTCGGCTCAGTGATAAAATACATGCTGATAAAACCATAGGCTCCTGCAAATAAGGAGAACATGTGTACGAACTTTCGGTTAATCCGGCGCTTCGCGGTCCACAAGGTGAGCAGCAAAGCAAAGGCCATAGAGCTCAGACCGTAGTTCCCCATGTACGAACCGACCTGATTCGAGGCGTCATTAAAGGCACGATCCGCTACAGTATAAGCTTCGATCTGGGCCTCCGTAGAGGTGGCAAATTCGATGGCGGCGGGTTTCGCTGCGTCATAAACATGTGCGGTAAGAGCGGGGTTCGCCATGGACCACATACAGAAGAAGGCAAACCAAGAAAAGAATTGGACCACGCCTAATTTTTTCATGGTCAACGGCATGTTACCGATGTTCAATGCAACCTCCTTCAACGTATTTGTCAAACCGGACTTCGCCTTCTGCTCGATACGGAACGCTTCCATGTCCTCAGGCGGATACTCATCCGTGGTAAAGACGGTGTAGAGAATGGCCAGTAAAAATATAGCTGCACCGATCCCAAAAGCAATCTTCACAGACATCGGAACTACGCCCGGTGCCGCCTCATTACTCACGCCTAAAGAGCTGATAAGCAAGGGTAAATTTGAAGCGACCCATGTACTTACTCCAATGATAAGCGTTTGCACTACGAAGCCGAAACTACGCTGAGAATCGGGCAGTTTATCCGCAACCAAAGCACGGAAAGGTTCCATAGAAATATTCATGGTCGCATCAAGAATCCATAAACCACCTGCTGCCATCCACAGGGCGGAGCTGTGCGGGACCACGAGCAAGGTGAGGGACGCGAGTATTGCACCGATCAAAAAGTACGGACGGCGACGGCCAAAGCGCGGGTGCCAGGTGTTGTCACTCATCTGTCCGATGATTGGCTGAACGATAAGTCCCGTGAGCGGTGCTGCAATCCAAAGCAAAGGAAGGCTGTGTTCATCCGCACCCAAGGTCTCGAAAATACGGCTCATGAATCCGCCTTGAAGGGCATAACCGAACTGGATACCGAGGAAGCCGAAGCTCATGTTCCAGATTTGCCAGAAACTAAGTTTTGGTTTTTGTTGCATGGGGAGTAGATGTGTTAGTCGACATTAAAAACCCGGCGCTTGGCCGGGTTCTCAAGGTATAAAGTTTCGGCGATTATTGACATTCAATCTGAACGTTCACCGGTAAAGTCACGCGGTCCGCACCCGTGGCGAAGACCTTTTTCATCGCGATGAATTCGCAATAGTCGATCGTCTTTCCTGCGGGGATGTTAAAGAATTGGCCAGGGACGATCAGCTTCTCAAAGTTGCCGTCACCCACATAATCCATCTTCAACTTTGGGTTGGACCCCACATTAAAGGTGTTTTCAATCTGTACAAAAGAACCGTCGGTGAAGTACACCTTCGCATACATGTAACAATCCTCAGGATCAAGGTTTTGCATGCTCTCTTTCTCTTCACGCCAATTCTCATAACGCAACGTCACGATATCGTCTGCCATCACTTTCGCTGGGAAGTGGTAAAACGCATTGCGCTCCGTAGCGGGCGGGTCGATCGCTATTGTCTGGTCGTCTGTCTTCACGTCTGGATCTCCATAACCACCACCATCTTTGGCTTTGATCACGAAATGAATGTCCTCGTTATACACCGTAGTTGCGTCAACCTCGTAGAACAACGTCGGAACGATTTTCCAAGAGAACGTACCGTCCGCATTCTTGGTCATTTTCATCGCCTCGTTGGAGTTTTTCCAAGGTGCGGAGCCTGTACCATTCACGAACGGATGACCGTCCGGGTGCTCAGCCGGCTTCCACGTCCATATGTACAAGTCTTCACCGTTGTCCACCGCTTGCTTGAGCAAATCTTGGTGGCCTACGGTAAGGTCCATAGCGGCTGGATCGAAGATGATCTCTAAGCTGTCTGATGGATCAATATTTTCATCAGGAATCGTCGAAATTTGAGCGCTCGCTGAAACACTCAACGCCACTGCTAGTAGTGTGCTAATCTTTTTCATAGGGCTCATTATTTACGCGTAAGAGTTAGTTTGTACGAGACACTAGGCTTGTCACAACGCTCACGGTCGTAGACAAAACTTACGTTCTGATCGATGCTTCTCGGCATGTTTCCTAACGGCAGAACGGTGAGTACAGTATCCTGCATCAGGTGCAACGCCGTAGGGAATTCTGGTGCATCGTAGCTCCAAGTACCTGCAGCTCCAAACACGTTAAAACCGGGTCCTTGCGAGGTTACCGCGTACGTGCTGTCTTCA
>CATITW010000381.1 GCA_949547975.1 Cryomorphaceae bacterium
CAAATACACGAACCGCACGCTGAAAGTACAGGGCGGTGAGGTCACGGATAATCTGGTACAAAACTTTTAAGTAGGAATTGGCAACAGCAGACTCCACAGCGACAGGGCAAATTTCGGTACTTAGTGTGCTGATCGCGTCCTATGGCGACGATGTCTCCGATCTGTTAACGGCCTTGCGACACAACGTAGATTTTGGTCTGCCGCGCGGTTGGGAAGTTGAAATTCTCGTTTCGGACCAGTGGGACACCCCGCACGAAAAACATGCGTTATGGCAGCAGGATGCGCTCGTGCGTTACCTCCTCTCCTCGAGCAAGGGGCGTTCCCAAAACCGCAATGAGCTCTCGAAGGCCGCACGTGGTCAGTTCTATGTGTTCCTCGATGCAGACGCCTTGCCGAAAACCGATGGGTTCCTCAACCGTTATTGCAACTATGCAGCAAATGCGCAAGTCGTAGTGGGTGGAACAGCCTACATGCCCGGGCACTTGAGCGAGCGTTTGCGCGTGAAAGTGGGCAAGGTGAAAGAGGAGATTTTGCCTGCCAAGCGAGAGCTCCAGCCGTATGGAAGTTTTAGCGCATTCAATTTCTTGGTACGAGCGGATGTTTTTGAAAAAATTGGCTTTGACGCGTCGATCACTACCTACGGACACGAGGACACCCTGTTCGGAACCGCACTGCGTCACCACTGCGTTGACGTGATCCACATCGACAACCCGGCCTACCACATGGGCATCGATACCGACGCAGCATTCATGGAAAAAACAGAGCATGCAGTACAGGGCTTGGCCGAACTAGTGAACCGCGGAAAAATAGACGAAGACGTATTGCTGTACCGCTATTATTTGTGGGCCAAAAAACTGAAGGCAACACTGCTGTTGAAAGGGGTCTATAAACTGCTGGGAAAAGGATTGAAAAACCGACTATCCAAAGGCAAAGGACCGCTGGTACTTTTCGATATCTATAAACTTTTGCTCTTTAGCGCGCAGCCTGTAAAAGTTCCTCGTAAAATGCCTTAAGCGGCACACCCTCCTGTTCCCAAGTACACGCCGCGCTTGCCTGATCTAACGCATTTTTCCACGAGGATTTATCCGCTCCTACGGCCGTAATCGCTGCACGTAAACCTGAAATATCCTCCGGATCTACGGTTCTCCCCACACCATAACCGTCCACAACGCGCGCCACTTCGACCACTTTCGAGCTCACCACGGGAACCCCGCAATGGATGTAGTCAAAGAGTTTGTTCGGTAAAGAATAGCGGTAGTTGATATTGGTGTCTTTATCCAAACTCAGACCGACGTCCGCACACGCCGTATAGCTGAGCAGCTCGGCATAAGGCACGCGGCCTACAAAGCGCACTTTATCCTCTAACCCTTCCAAGCGCACCCGCTGCTGAAGTGCAGGAATGGCATCACCCGTTCCGACCAGTAGCAAAAGCCAGCCCTCCATACCTGCAACGGCCTCGAGCGCCTCCTCCAATCCCCGGTCGACATTCATTCCAGAGCCTTGATTGATCGCAATCTTCACGTCTTCTGGCAGCCCCAATTCCGCCCTGCTCCGCCAAACCATCTGCTTCGGCGCCGGAGAAATATTGCGGAATACCCTCGGGCGATTGCCGTAATCTTGCTCGTAGAGTCCTGCGATGCTTTCATTCACCGTCCATACATGCGGCAACTTCGGGAAAATAGCACCCTCGATCGCCTGCCACACCCGTTTCACCCAGCGTCCCTGAATCTCGGGAACGCCGCAAAAATATTCGTGACTGTCGTAGACGATCGGTATTCCGAAAAAGCGGGAGATGAGGAAATTGGGCAGAAGGGTGTCTAAATCGTTCGAGAGTAGCACCGTTTTTCGGTCTGCCGCGAAGAACAACGTCAGTACGAGTCGAAGCTGAAATTCGGCATAAAACAAGCCGCCTTTGCGGAAGAAGAGCTTCATCCGGCGCGTTTGATACGGCCGCTCCAAAGGAGTTGAACTGGGCAATTCCCGCCCGATCCAGCAGACCTCATACCCCAGATCAAGCAGCAGCATAGCTACCTTATGCACCCGGTTGTCGGTGGAGATGTCGTTGGTGGTGGAAATGAAAATTCTCTTGCCCATGAACAGGATGAAATTGGTTCCGCTAAAGTAACGAACGTTAAATTTGCGTGGACGGAAAAGAAAGCGCACATGCAAAAATCGGATTTTCACTACGACTTACCCCAGGAACGGATCGCCACGCACCCGCTCGAGCAGCGCGATCAGAGCAAGCTTTTGGTCTACGACAAGGCCATCCACGACCGTAGTTTCATCGATCTACCCGCCGCACTCCCCGCCCACAGTCAGCTCATTTTCAACAACACACGCGTAGTGAAAGCGCGCCTGCACTTCACGAAAACCGAAGGAGCCAAACCCATCGAAGTCTTTTGCCTCACCCCACACCAGCAAAGCGTGGAAGAGAGCATGGAAGCGCGTGAACAGGTGTACTTTGAGTGCCTCGTGGGAAATCTCAAGCGCTGGAAGGACCATCCGCTACACCTGGACCTGAGCCCGACCCTTCGATTAACGGCTGAAAAAGGCGAGCGCTTGGGCGACATGTTTGTCATTTCCTTCCGCTGGAACAGCACAGATACGTTCAGCCACATTTTGGAATTGGCCGGAAAAATCCCGCTACCGCCCTACATGAATCGCGAGGCCGATGCAGAGGATGTCAACCGCTACCAAACCGTATATGCTGCAAGCAACGGCTCCGTGGCCGCACCTACCGCAGGACTGCACTTCACACCCCACATTTTTTCAGCGCTGCAGTCCGCAGGGCACCAGCGGGTGGAAGTCACCTTGCACGTAGGCGCAGGAACCTTCA
>CATITW010000382.1 GCA_949547975.1 Cryomorphaceae bacterium
GGGGACCAATTTTCAAACACCCCAAACAGTGCCAATTCCCCCGAGCGCTCGCCCAACCATTGCGGTACGCCAAACGCCGTCAACCACAATCCAAACCCGACAAGCAATCCCAGCAAGACGCCCAGCGAGGTACCGCGTCTCCAGAACAGTGCTCCCAAAAATCCCGGAGCGAGCTGCGCTATCCCGATGAAAGAAATCATTCCGATGCTCACCAGCGATTCCTGCTGAACGATGAAGGCATAATAGAAATACGCTATGGCAAAGATCAATACGAGGGCAAGGCGTTTGGTGATGATAGGGTTCAGATCGAATCTCGGCGTTCCGTCACGTTTGAGCGTTGCTGGAAGTAAAATATTGCTACTCACCATTGCCGAGAGCGCCGAAGCACTGACAATGATCATGGAGGTACACGCGGCGAGTCCACCTAAGAAAATGACTCCAGGTAAAAATTGATGTCCTTGCGCTAAGGCAAGTGACAGAAAGTGGTAATCCGGGTTCGTGTCTCCTCCCAGCGAAAGGTTTCCCGCCAAGGCGATGGGAACCACCCAAAAGTTCATCAGTAGTAGAAAAAGTGGTACCATCCAGAGGGCTTTTCTCAGATCTCGTTCGCTACGGTTGGAGACGACAGCCATCTGGAATTGGCGCGGGAGCAAAAAGAAGGCGAATCCGCTCACGAGCATCATCAACCACCAGTCGTTCGGGTTTTGAATCACGAAAAGTTCCGACATCCCAGCGGCCTCTGCGCGCTCGAACACATTCGCCTCGCCTGCGAAATCCCCTTGGATGATCACCCAGCCGCCGATGAATGCGGCGAGTACTTTCACGATGCTTTCGAAGCCTATCGTTGCGATCAGTCCGTTGCGCTGGTTGGCGTCAAACGAAAAATGAACGCCGTAGATCAGCGTAAATAATAGTAGTAGGCCGGTGGCCACGATGTCGAGATCGATGTAACTGGTTCGTGCATCGCTCAGCAGCACATTCGCACTAGAGCTGATGGCTTTGATCTGCAAGGCGAGGTAAGGGGTGATGGCCATCACGACTAAAAGCGTCACCACCAAGCCGAGCGACCAGCTCTTTCCATAGCGGGCCGTGATGAAATCTGAGAGTGAATTCAGGTGTTGTGCCTTAGAAATGCGAACCACTTTTTTCATGACAAACCACCAAACGGGTAGAAACAGTACCGGTCCGATATAAATGGCGAGAAAGTCAAGTCCATTCGTTGCCGCACGGCCGATACTTCCGTAAAACGTCCATGCAGTAGCATACACGCCGAGCCCCAAACCGTAGAAGTAACTGCTGTACTTCTCGATCAGTCGGCGTCCAAGATCCTTCCCCCAGCGCGCTACTAAAAACAGTAGGCCGAGGTAACAGCTGGTAAGCGCTATGACACTGATCGCATTCATCGTTGGGCTTTTCTATATCGAGAGAAACTGAACGACAAAAGGATCACTAGGATCCAGCAGAGGAATAGAAAAAGTAAAGATACGGGGACTCCATGCCACAGCGTTCCTTTATTGTAAAGGCTGAGCACGGGCATGTTAAAGACCAGTGCAAGGACCGCTGTGAAAAAGATTCCTACGTAAATAATTCTACTCATCGGGGATAAGGATAAAAACCTCCCGGACACAGATGCTGCGTCCGGGAGGTAAGTTGCTTCACTTTAGGTGTAGCGGTTTAGTGCGCTGAAGCTTCACCCGCTCCTGAAGGAATACGGATCGTTTCAACGAGTTCTTGAACGTCTTGTGGCGTTTCAGGTGTGAATTTGCTCACGGTGAAGGCAATCACGAAGTTTACAATCATACCGATCGTACCGAAACCTTCCGGAGAGATGCCGAACCACCAGTTGTCAGGACCTGAAGTAGCTTCATCACCGATCCAGTGCAGCTTAAAGCGTGCGATGTAGTAGATGGTGATTAATAGACCACTGATCATACCTGAGATGGCACC
>CATITW010000383.1 GCA_949547975.1 Cryomorphaceae bacterium
AAAGCCGAGATGGAGCACGGTGGCATCGAGTAAGAAATTGATTATGAGAAGGATTAAACCTTTGTAGAAGTTCAAGCGCGGCTGGCCCAAAGCGTCCAAAGAGAGTCCGTAAAATCGGTCCATGGGGATCAAAAGCGGAAGGAATAGTAAGATCCGAAACACATCGATGCTGTCTTGGAAACGCTCCCCGCCTAAGAGCGAGATGAGTACCGGCGCTGAGAAGAAAAATAGGGGGATAAATAGTAAGGCGATTCCCGAGGTACGCAGCGCTCGTGTTGTGATGAAGCGCCACAGTTGCGCGGATTTACCTTGGTTGATCATACCGCTTACACGGGCGTAGTAGACACTGCTGAGGCTTCTGAAGGGTACTTCAAAAACTTCGAGCCATTTGCGGCCGATCTCAAAATAGGTGACTGAGGCGGTTCCTAGGAAGAATTGGATTAAGAATACGTCCGTGTTGATGATCAAGCTAGTGATGATTTGGGTACCGCTGGTAAACTTCCCGAATTCCCAGATGTCTTGTAAGGATCGTTTGGTGGCACTAGGAATGCAACGGATGTTGGACCACCCCAAAATGAGGACCAGTAGTGAGGATGTAGCAGAAGATGCGAGCAAAATCCAGAGGGCGGTGCTGACTTGGGATAATTGGTTTTGGAAACACCAGATGCCCAGCAGAAAGGAGCTGGATTCGACCAAACGAATGATCGCGATGCCCCTAAAATTTTCTCGACTTTGCAGTAAAATGGCTGCTACAAATGAAGGGATGGTGGTGAATGCGAGCAACGATATCGGCAGTAAGGTGGCACTTTCGATGGAGGAAAGTATGCTGGTTCCTGCCGTGATCAGTACAAAAAGTAGGCTCGTGATAAAGGCTGCTATCCAGGCGGAACCGGTAAGATCCGAGGAATAGGATTTTCCAGAAGCCAGTTTGATGTATGCGGCTGAAATAATGCCCAGTCGCAGCTGAACAAAGATACCGAATGCCGCGGTGATCAGTAGATATAAGCCGAAGGCATCCACCCCTAAGGTCTGGTTCAACAAACGGAACGAAAGCAGTGCCATGACTGCGGGCGCACCGTTACTTATCAAGCTGAACAGCTGTTGTATCCCCAGTTTTCTATCCATTGAGCTGCATTCTCATTTTATCCGCACGGGCTTCCCACGATTGGGACTGGGCAAAAGTGATTCTTGCTGTTACAGCCGTTTCGTGAAGCTCCTCCGCCTCTATCCGGGCCAATTCCATGACGGCTTCCTGCGCCGAAGAAACTGGACGAACCCAGTCTTCAAAGACCGAAAGGTCAGCGAAATCTGTCGTTAGCACCGCCATTCCTAGCGATAAGTATTCATTTATTTTTAAAGGATAGATGAATGAAGTAAAGTCGTTTTTCACAAACGGAATCAACCCTATAGTACAATCCTGAAGATGCTTCCCTACTTCATCTGGGCGCTTTACTCCCAAATAGTTGACGCGTTCCATTGACGTGAGTTCCTGAGCGGCAGCACATTTAACGGGGCCAACCAAGGTCATTTTTAATGCGGGGTTTGCTTCTAGCAAGTTGTGCAGCAGCGGATAATCTAAACGATCGTCAAGCGCCCCTATGTACGCCGCATGCAGCTGATGTTCCGGGAACGCTTGGTTTCGCGTGAAATCCTTGGGATTCATGCCGTTTGGAATCCAGGTCAGTGGTTTATGACTACCGGAAAACTTGGCGAAAAGCCCTTGGCTGCTCACGTAAATCTCATCGGAGTGCTTTACGAGCTCTTGTTCCAAAGGAACGCCATGCTCTGCCAACCAATATGCGGCCTCGATATTGTCGTAACAATAGTACACGTGCTTAAGTGCACTGAACGATAAGAATGCCTCCTTATAGAGTGGGTTAAACGCATTTACCGCTATCGTCGAGGA
>CATITW010000384.1 GCA_949547975.1 Cryomorphaceae bacterium
ATAGCGAACGGATCGATGAGCTCAGGAGAACTTACCATCGGTTCTCAAACCAGCGCAGTAAATGTACATGCTGGTGTGAGCTTTACGTTGTTCGATAAACGATTCAAAACTGAAAAGCAAGCGCGCAAACAAGAGCGCGAATCGAAAAAAGCAGACACTGCGAAGTCGTTGGAAAAAGCACCAGCGACTCCAGAAACTCCTGCTGAACAAGAAGAAATCAAAAAGTAAGATTCTTACTTTACCCTTTTTCTCTAAAGCCCAATCATAATTTTTATGGTTGGGCTTTTTTATGCGCCGACCAGCTTAGATAAAGAAACAAGAACGTCATCCTCGACATTCATCTTGTAAAACTTCCCTCCTACTTTTCCCGTAAGCGACTCCATAGCATTGATTTGCCGTAACTGAAACTCGGCATAAGATGCTTGCAGCTCTTTGGTAAAGAACATGCGTTCGCCAGTTTCCGCATCTACGACTTCTCGACCTTGCAAATGACGCGCCTCGTGTTCTTGAGGGTGATCAAAAGCAACGACCATAAGCTGGTGTTTACCATGTACGGCTCGAGCAAGGCTCCGTTCGAACTGCTCTAGACGGGTTTCGAATGCATCAAGAAACACAATGATTTGACTACGAGCGGGTACTCTAGACAATAGCTCATCAAACGCAGCGCCAAAATCGGCATTACCACGGTTTGTACTAGATGTTCCTTGAATATGCGCCAGCATAGAGGAAATCTGCTCTGAGGTGTTCTTTGCTTCAAAATAGCGGTGGCCGTCTTGGCAAACCTCCATGAGCCCCATCGCATCGCGCTGCTTTTGCAAAATCGTCGCCAGTAAGGCAAACATTTCTACGGCATATCCCCACTTGCTTTTCCCCTCATATTCAACGGACATACTCGAGGAGGAATCGAGCACGAAATAGGCTCGTAAATTACTTTCAGCTTCATACTGTTTCGTAAGCACTTTGTCTTGCCTAGCGAGGACGGACCAGTCGATAAATTTTGGTGCATCGCCAGGAACATACGCTCGATGTTGCGCAAAGTCTAGACTGAACCCGAAATCAGGACTGCGATGCAAGCCCGTCATGAATCCGCGAACCCGGTCTTTTGCCCACCATACTAAATGCTGTACGTCCTGCCTATCCATGTATAAAGTTTACGCTTGTGTAAGTTTCTGTCTTGCCCAGTTGGATAAGGTGATGTAATCCAGCACCATGTCCGAGCGGTACAATTCTAGCAGCAAGATAAGTTTCATTTTTAGGAGCTGAACACGCTGAACCAATTCTTGCGGAAATCCTCCACGAATCATTCGCGAAGCATTGGCAATTCGAATGTGTTCCAACAACAGCTCCACGACCTGAATCGCTTTATTGTAGTACTCTTCGAAGGTATGCTCAAAGCGCGCGGCCACTCCCTGGTCGAGATTATTACAGATGTCAATAATGTCATCCTTGATCTTAAATGCAAGATTAAATGTGCCATTACTGTGGTAACCACGTGTGAGTTGCTGGATGGTTCTATTGATGGCCATGGCTTCTTGGTAGATCGGTTGTGATACAGCGGTTTTCATAGGGATAAGAGTTAGGTTGGGGTTGAAAATTATAGTGTTGTAAGTGGAGAAGGTAGAATGGGGTTCTTCTACTCTATTCATGATAGCTGGGGGCATCATCATGGGTAAAATCCCCCAGATTGAGTACTGGTTCATTGTGTGTTTGGTGTTAAGCGTATTACGGGTATTAATGGAGTTTCCGAATATTATGCAGATGCACTTTTTTTCGAGCAGATTCGGCCACTAGACGCAGGTAATATCCCTCAGTAGTCTCGTTGTACTCCTCAATCGAAGGATATAAGTCCAATTCTTCCGATACCTGCTGAGTAATAGCTGTACTTCTCGCAAGCGCAAACGTGTAAGTATCATACGCTTTGATCTGATCTTCTAATGAGGTCAATTCGTGATACGTATTCATGGTTCTGCACATGGTTTGTTGACAATCGAGCAACGTGTAGTAGGTCACGTTCGAAGTTCCTTTCATTTTCGTCAACACCCGATGGGTGTACTCCTGCACAAAAAATGCAGTTTTCGACTGAATACTGGCTGTATTCGTAAACATAGATTTATTGATTTTGTGGTTTGGAAATTTTGAA
>CATITW010000385.1 GCA_949547975.1 Cryomorphaceae bacterium
AACTCTTCACGTCCAGTAACGTAATCATCGAAGAACTGCTGGAGATCTGGATGCACTAAGTCTACGAATTCGCCGATGATGGCATCATCCTTAAAACTATTTTCCGGACCGTAAGTATCGCGCAATGCAAGAATTATATCGTGTAGATCTTTTTGCCCTTGGGTTAATTCCATAATACGGATATCCAGCAAGGCGCCCATAAGTGCTCCACGTTGATACACCTGAGCATATTGTTTCTTATACGGGTTCCTTAAAACGTTTTCACTCATCTCAGTAAACGACATTTTCTTTGTCGGGTAGCGGTCGGCCGCACGGATTTTACCGCGAAGTAAGTCTCGTACGTAGGTTTCTTCATCAATGACCTCGCCTTTTAGTTGACTGATGCCTGCAAAGTATTCCGTGATGCCTTCGTAAAGCCATAAATGCTGGCTCATTTTAGGATCGATATAGTTGAAGTTACCAATCTCCTCACTGTGCAGTCCCAATGGAGTGAGAATGTGAAAGAATTCGTGAATACATACGTCCGCCATTCCATCCAGTACTGTCGTACCGCCAAAGTCAGGCAAATAGTAGACGGAACTGTTGCCGTGTTCCAGCGCTCCGAACCCTTTACCGGCAAGTGTTCGGATGGCTTTAATGATTGTTCCAATTTTAATTTCTTGGCCGGTAAACAGTCCTTCGAATTCTGTATGGTCTTTGATATAAAAAATGAAGACATAATTATCTACGGGAAGATCGCCCTCCAAAAAGGCTTCAATGGCTTTCATACTGGTCGCTACCTGCGCATATATCTCCTCTGATAGTTCACGTCCATTTTCAGTAAAGACACCTATGGTTACTTTGGCTCCGCCGAGCTGAAATGAAGTGGTATCGGGCCGGCTGACCATTACTGGGCAGTCTAGGAATTCATGGTAATTGCGTGCATAGAAATTCTGAGTATTCCCGTAACTGTAGCTTTCCATAGCGCTTAGACCGAAGAGGCTAGGACTTTTAGTAATCTCGAGCGATACGGGGAGGTCTTCCTGTCCTTCGAAGAAGCCAAAGTAACCTGCGGCATTTAAAAGGAAGTTCGTGCGTTCTTGGTTGTTCGTTCCCGCAGGTTCAAATACTTTATTCTTGCGAATTCGCGCATCAAACGTGTCGTCGGCCCAATATTCAAGGCGCTCAGGTTTTCCGTAGATGGTAAAAGTGTTGCCTTTTCGTTTGACTTTCAGTAATGCTCCATCGCTGCCGTAAGCTTGAAAATCTTGAATAAATCGACCGTAGTCTAGGGTGGCATAGGTGCCCGGTATGGTTGCCGGGAAATGAAAGTTGTACGTGCGTTGTTCTGTGGTCAATTGAAGCGATCTAGCATCAACGGAAACTTTAACTCGATCATCTATCACCTGCGTGAGGTCAATGGTGTAGGAATGCATACCCGCATGTTGCCCAAAAGATGGCAATGTGAGGATGAGGATTAGGGAAAGGAGTTTGATTTTCATCTTTTAATTATTCTATGCTACTTAGTAAGACAACGAAAACAGCTCGAGGGTTGCCTCGGTATGGAATGATTTAAAAAAAAGAAAGCCCCACGACTTTCGTCGTGGGGCTCACTAACACTCTGAAACGTATGATTAAGCCGCCTCTGTCTTAGACTCGATAGCCAAAGAGTAGATTACAAGACCAAATCCAATTTTGTTGATTGCATCAGCAAGGTTGTAGCACAAGTTCAGTACTTCCTCGTTTGCTTCGATACCTAGGTCCATTCCGAAGAATCCACCTGCTGTACCTAAGATGTAACCGATAGGGTAGATACCCCAACCGATGATTACAAATTTAGCCAAAGCACTGTTTGCTTTTGCTACTGCACCACCAGCGTTGTTTGCCAATTTCGCAACGT
>CATITW010000386.1 GCA_949547975.1 Cryomorphaceae bacterium
CAAATCCACAATGGCAACCCTGCCACATTTTTCCCAGCTGCTTCCCCAGTAACAGCGCAAAATTCAAGCACTAATGGTGCTGAAAATACCGCCAATGCAACGCCAGCAGCTACTGTAAATACAGCAGTGGATGCCACGGGTGCTGCTGCCGAAGCGGCCCCCGTGGGTGAAACCGTGGTGATCACCACCGACGTGTTGCGCCTGACCTTGAGCACCGAAGGCGGCACCGTGGTGCGCACCGAGCTGCTCAACTACAAACAAGATGCCGACCGCAGCCAGCCCGTGGTGCTGCTGGACGAAACGCCCCAGCACAGCTATGTGGCGCAAACCGGCCTGATTGGCGGCAACTACCCCACGCACAAGACCGTGATGCAGTTGCAGCCGGGCGAGCGCACCCTGCAAGACGGGCAAGACAGCTTGACCGTGCGCCTGGAGTCGCCCGAGATGGATGGCGTGAAACTGGTCAAAACCTTTACCTTCAAGCGCGGCGCTTACGATGTGGCGGTGCAGCACGATGTGATCAATACCGGCAACCAAAGCATCAACCCCCAGCTGTACCTGCAGCTGTTGCGTGACAACCTGCCGATTGATGGCGGCAACGCGTTTTATTCCACCTTCACTGGCCCGGCCTTCTACAGCGAAGCCGGTAAATACCAAAAAGTGGAATTCAAAGATGTGGACAAAGGCAAGGCCAGCTTTGAAAAACAAGCCGACAACGGCTATGTGGCCATGGTGCAGCACTACTTTGCCAGCGCCTGGTTGCTGAACGATGGCATTGAGCGCGAGAACTTTGTGCGCAAAGTCGATGCCAACTTCTACTCCGCCGGGGCCATCACCACCCTGGGCCAAATTGAGCCGGGCCAGAGCAAAACCCTGAACGCCCGTTTCTTCGCTGGCCCGCAGCAAGAAAAAATGCTCGAAACCTTGAGCCCCGGCCTGGTGCTGGTCAAGGACTATGGCATGTTCACCATTCTGGCCAAGCCGCTGTACTGGTTGCTGGACAAAATCCACAGCGTGCTGGGCAACTGGGGCTGGTCGATCATTGGCCTGGTGCTGCTCTTGAAAATTGCCTTCTACTGGCTCAACGCCAAGGCCTATGCCAGCATGGCCAAGATGAAGGCGCTCAACCCGCGCATCACCGAAATGCGCGAGCGCCTGAAAGACAAACCCCAGCAGATGCAGCAAGAGATGATGCGCATCTACCGCGAGGAAAAGGTCAATCCCCTGGGCGGCTGCCTGCCCATCATGATCCAGATTCCGGTGTTCATTGCGCTGTACTGGGTGCTGCTGTCCAGCGTGGAAATTCGCCAGGCCCCGTGGATTTTGTGGATCACCGACCTGTCGGCCAAAGACCCGCTGTTTATCCTGCCCATCTTGATGACGCTGTCCTCGCTGCTGCAAACGGCGCTGAACCCCGTGCCGCCCGACCCGATGCAGGCCAAGATGATGTGGTTCATGCCGCTGATCTTCAGCTTCATGTTCTTCATGTTCCCGGCGGGCCTGGTGCTGTACTGGCTGACCAACAACGTGCTGTCGATTGCGCAGCAGTGGGTGATTAACGTGCGCATGGGCGTGCCCCCGCAGTTCAACCACCCGTTCAAAAAGCAGCCGGCGGCGGCCAAGTAAGGCCCAGCCCCTTTCCGCTACAAACAATGGTCGCGCAAGCGGCCATTTTTGTTCTTGCTACCCTCTTGCCCTTGCCCTATTTTTTTGAAAGATTGCCCCATGCTTGCACGCCGCCACGATCCCATTGTTGCCATCGCCACAGCACCCGGGCGCGGGGCGGTCGGCATTGTGCGTGTCTCGGGCCAACAGTTGGCCGGCTTTGTCCGCCAACTGCTTGGGCGCGATTTACAGCCCCGGCAAGCCCATTACCTGCCGTTTAACGATGGCCAGGGCCAGCCCCTGGACCACGGCCTGGCGCTGTTCTTCCCCGGCCCGCACAGCTACACCGGCGAAGACGTGCTGGAGCTGCA
>CATITW010000387.1 GCA_949547975.1 Cryomorphaceae bacterium
ACGATGATCCGGTCATTTTTACCGGCCAATTCGATCTGTTTCTTGATTTGCTCCAACAGATACGGAGCGAGTGCTTGAGCAAAGCTCGCACGGTCGTAGTAATTGAAATTTATCGGCTTACCCTTCTTTTGAACTGTGAATCCCAACGGACATACGGAACCGATGAAAAAGTCCTTGTAAAACGTTTGTGGTCCGCCAAAAGCATCGATGGCTTCGTAGACAAATACGGAGCTGGGTTCATGTGTGCTGAAGGATTCAAATGGAATGCCACACTCCACTAGACGCTTGGTATCGGTAAATGGTATACCTGTGGCTCCAGCACCTAATCTACCTGGATTAATGCCAAGGATGAGGTGACGAGGCGAGTTATCGTTGTAAAATTTATGATAGAATCCGTCAAGGGCTGCCTCTTGCTCAGTGGTGGCACCTTCGAACGGGTTAAGAACATCAAGATCGTGGTCTAGAAATGAACGGTCGAATTCTAGGTTCTTGTAGAAGTCTAAAATGCGATCGGCTTTGGTCATTTCTTGTTGAATTGATTCATGGTAAGCGAAAGTCCAGCAAGTGCAAAACTCTGGCACGCCTTCACACTATGTTCGATCAAAGCAGGCAAGTCCAATGCTTCGTCCTTGCTCCATTCTCCGAGAACATAATCCACCTGTCGACCTTTTGGATAATCATTTCCTATTCCAAACTTTAGACGTGGATAGTCGTTCCTGCCCAATTTTGCTTGGATGTCTTTCAGTCCATTATGGCCTGCGTCAGACCCTTTGCCTTTAAGGCGAATAGATCCAAAGGGAATGGCCAAATCATCGACCACAACTAAAATGTTTTCAATGGGAATCTTCTCCTCCTGCATCCAGTACCTCACCGCATTACCGCTGAGGTTCATGAAGGTGGTAGGCTTGATGAGTCGAAAAGTTCTGCCTTTGATTTTTGCCTCAGCGGTCATTGCGTATCGGCCAGGACCAAAAACAACATTGGACGCCTTAGCAAAGGCGTCCAATGTCAAAAATCCTATATTATGACGGGTATTTTCATACTCGGCTCCAGGATTGCCTAAACCGACAATGAGGAACTTTTTCATACCCTAAACTGCGATTATTCTGCTGCAGCTTCTTCTCCTTCTTCTTCTTCGCCGTCCTCTTTAACTGCACCACGAGCATTTTTCACAGTAACGATAACTGCTGTGTCTGCGTTAAGGATTTCAAATCCATCAGCGTTCACATCGCTTACACGAATAGAATCACCGATGCGAAGTGGAGAGATGTCCAAAGTAACGTTCTCTGGGAACTTACCTGGTACTGAACGAACAGATAGCTTACGAAGAATCATCTTCAATTTACCACCGTTCAATACACCACGAGACTGACCTTCCAATACCACTGGGATATCTACGGTTACTGCTTTGCCTTCTACCAACTGGATGAAGTCAATGTGCATGAGTTGATCAGTTACTGGGTGGAACTGCATGTCTTGGATGACAGCTTCTACAGTAGTATCACCTACGGTTACTTTTGCGATTTTCGCTTCGGCAGTGTATACCAAGCCTTTAAAAGCTAGGGTAGGAGCAGAGAAGTGAATAGGTGCTTCACCACCGTAAACCACACATGGTACGTTACCTGCTCTGCGTTCTGCTTGAGCGTACTTAGAACCTAAATCGGTTCTTAGATTTCCTTGGATTTCAACAGACTTCATCTGATCTAGTTTATTCGGGTATTACATTATAAAGTGTCCTGAAATACTCTCGTGGTGATGAACATTCTTCATCACTTGAGCAAACATTTCAGCGACTGAGATCACGCGGATCTTCGGGTTCTCATTTTTCTGTGGAATAGTGTCAGCAATGACCAGTTCCTCCAACGCACTGTTGGCAATACGCTCCTGGGCAGGACCACTCAAAACACCATGCGTACAATATGCACGAACGGTTTTGGCACCTTTCTCCTTGAGCATTTCTGCAGCTTTTACTAGTGTACCACCAGTATCCACCATGTCATCTACCAAGATGACGTTCTTTCCTTCCACTTCGCCAATCACGGTCATCTTATCGATAACGTTCGCTTTCTTGCGCTGTTTGTAGCAAATCACTACCTCAGCCTCGAGCTTACTCCCGTAGGCATGGGCGCGCTTTGCACCTCCCATATCTGGTGAAGCGATACATAGATCAGTTAAGCCTAGTGATTCTATGTCGCTCATGAACAAGTTTGAGCTGAACAAATGATCTACAGGTACCTCAAAGAAGCCTTGGATCTGATCAGCGTGCAAGTCCATAGTCATGATGCGCGTTGCGCCAGCAGCCATGAGCATTTTTGCAGCCAATTTAGCACCTATCGGTACACGTGGCTTATCCTTGCGATCCTGACGGGCTAGGCCGAAGTAAGGAATCACAGCGGTAATGTGCTTTGCGGATGCTCTTTTCGCAGCGTCACACAACATCAAGAGCTCCATAAGATTGTCTGCCGGTGGGTTCGTGCTTTGGATCAGGAATACGCGATTACCGCGAACGGTTTCCTCAAACGAAGGACAAAACTCGCCATCGCTAAACTCCGTAATCATTACATTTCCCATAGGAATGCCATAGCTCTTCGCAATGTTTTTTGCGAGCTCCATAGTGTGACGACCGGCGAATATCTTTGCTTCAGGTAGCATCTGTGCTGTGTATCAGTGTTATTAATGCGGTTTACGCACCTCCGAAGAGGGGTGCAAATGTAAGTAAAAGAACATAAATCACCGACGAAAAAATAAAGCGTTTAAAATTCTTCGGGGAAAAGTTAGGAGAAATGGAAAACCCACGTATTTTTGCCGTCCAATTCCACGGAAAGCCTGGGTGGCGGAATTGGTAGACGCGCTGGATTCAAAATCCAGTTCCTTCGGGAGTGCGGGTTCGATTCCCGCCCCAGGTACTTAGAAGCCTCACTCTTAAACAGGGTGAGGCTTTTTTCTTTCACACCCTTTTGCAGTACATTCACAACATGAACGAACATCTTTTCTCACCCAAGCAACAGCGCTACGATAAAGCCTATTTGAAGATGGCCTTAGAATGGGCCCAGCTCAGTCATTGCGAACGTAAAAAAGTGGGTGCCTTGATCGTAAAAGACCGCATGATCATTTCTGACGGTTTTAATGGTACGCCTACGGGTTTCGAGAATCCTTGTGAAGACGAGCAGAACTATACGAAGTGGTACGTGTTACATGCAGAGGCGAATGCAATCACAAAGGTGGCAAGCAGTCCAGCAAGTGCACATGGCGCGACGTTGTACATCACGCTTAGTCCGTGTAAGGAATGCAGTAAGCTCATTCATCAGGTGGGTATTAAAAAAGTCATCTACATTCACGAATACAAAGACCGCAGCGGTCTTGATTTCTTGATCAAGGCAGGCGTTGAGGTGGTTCAAATGGCGATAGATTGAAACGAGAAAATGTAGTTCTTTGGGTAGCAGCCTTCCTTTTGGTAGGCGTATGGATTGGCGCCAAATTCTCGGGGCAACCGTCTACGAGTACTCAGGTAGATTCAAAATTGGTCCAGTTTTTCAGTTACCTCGAATCCGAATATGTAGACTCTTTGGATATCGATGCGTTAGCCGAACAGGCCATGGATTATATTTTAAGTGATCTAGATCCGCACAGTACCTACATCACCGCGGATGATGGAGCTCAAATGTCCGAGCGAATGAACGGGGGCTTTACGGGAATAGGCGTAGAGTTTGCGATCAAAAAAGACACGTTGGTTTTTGTCCATGTAATGACTGACGGACCGGCTGAAGAGTACGGTATTCGCTCTGGAGATCGCGTTTTTGCAATAGATGGCGATACGATCGTAGGCCCATCGTTAACCAATGCCAAGGTCACTTCTTTAATCAAAGGTCCAACAGGGTCATTCGTAGATTTAAGTATACGTCGCGCCAACAAACAAGTTACGGCCTCGGTGAAACGCGGTCAGATTCCAATTCAAAGCGTTTTCGATATGGGCGTTAAAAACGGGATTGGATATGTTAGAGTGGAGCGTTTTGCCGAAACCACACACGATGAGTTCGTCTCCCATCTAAAAGCACTAGAGAAGGACAGCATGCGCGCACTAGTGATCGATCTTCGCGATAATCCGGGCGGCTATTTGCACGAGGCCGTGGCAATGGCAGATGAATTTTTAACCGAAGGTCAAAACATCGTCACGACGAGATACAGAAACGGTGAAGAGCATACTTCGAAGGCGTACAGTGGCGAGCGCTATGAAGATCTGCCTGTGCATATTTTAATCAACGAGAATTCCGCGAGTGCTTCAGAGGTGTTTACGGGCGCGTTGCAAGACCACGATCGTGCGGTGGTATATGGGAAAACCTCCTATGGAAAAGGACTGGTTCAAGAGGATAAATATCTCGGCGACGGTTCTAAGGTGCGTCTCACCGTAGCCTATTATTACACGCCTAGCGGTCGCAGCATTCAGAAACCGTACAAGGAGGGAAAGCCTGCGAATGAGGGGGTGTTCTTGAGCGATTCAGGGCGTGTGTTGGCAACTGCAGGGGGGATTGAGCCCGATGTGGAATTGGCTAATGATTCTGCTTCATATTTCTGGACGTTCTCTTATGGGACTTTGGATGCTTTCGCCTTTGATTATGTCGATAGCCACCGCGATCATTTCGATACATTGTCGGTGGATCAGGGCTACTCTAGCTTAGTTCCTGATAGAGGTCAACTCGAAAGTTTCTTAGAATACGGCGGTTACGGCATTGCTATGGAGGATCTTTCGAAGGAGGATGAAGAGGCGTTAAGCCAATTACTTCAAGCCGCCATTGCTCGAAATTATTTCGGTTATGACGCTTACAAAGATGTACTGCTCGAATATGATCCAGTCCTTCTTGCCCTCTTTGACCAAGCACGCTCGATGTTGCAATAAGTTAAGGCACAAAAAAATCCCCGAACAGCTTTTCGCCGAACGGGGATGATCTTCAAAGCAATAGGGTATAGGCCTAGTGCTCGTGTCCTTCGTGGTCGTGACCTTCGTGTGCTTCTTCAGTCATTTCTTCCGTAGCTTCTTCCATAGTGGAATCTGCTTCTTCAGTCATTTCTTCCATAGTTGTGTCAGCCGCTTCAGTAGCTGCTTCTTCAACCACCTCTTCAACGACAACTTCTTCAGTTACTGTTTCAGCTTCCTCAGCAGGAGCGCCACAAGCAACCATAGCCACTGCTGCAGCAAGTGCAACAAATAGATTTACCTTTTTCATTTTAGCGAATATTAGTGTTAATAGTTACCTGTGAAATTAATTGAAAATCAGCTAGTTTCTACGCTCCGTTAAGAAAGTTTCCCAAGTTGCGCACTCAAACTCACTTTCTCATTCACTACGGCAAGAAGCTCTGTAGCAGGAATGCGAATCTGCTCCATGGTATCTCTAAAGCGAACGGTAACGGTATGGTCCTCGAGGCTCTGGTGGTCGACGGTGACACAAAGCGGTGTGCCGATCGCGTCTTGCCTACGGTAGCGCTTGCCGATCGCATCCTTTTCGTCATACTGAACCATGTGATCAAACTTCAGCATATTCACTACCTCTCTTGCTTTCTCAGGCAGCCCGTCTTTTTTAAGCAACGGCAATACGGCCACTTTGTAGGGCGCTAAAAATGCTGGGATATTCAACACAGTTCTACTCGATCCGTCCTCGAGCTGCTCGTTTTGCAGGCTCTTGGAGAGCACGGCGAGGAACATGCGATCTAGACCGATAGAGGTTTCGACGACATACGGCACATAATTTTCACCCAATTCAGGATCGAAGTACTGCAATTTCTTGCCACTGAACTCCTCGTGTTGCTTCAAATCGAAATCCGTGCGGCTGTGTATTCCCTCTAGTTCTTTAAATCCAAACGGGAAATTGAATTCGATATCTGCTGCAGCATTTGCGTAATGGGCCAATTTATCATGGTCGTGAAACCTGTAGCTGTCTGTGTCAAATCCTAAGCTCTTATGCCAAGCCAGGCGGCGTTCTTTCCAAGTCTCGTACCATTGCATTTCCGTACCTGGACGCACAAAAAATTGCATTTCCATCTGCTCAAACTCGCGCATTCTGAAGATGAATTGGCGTGCAACGATCTCATTTCTAAATGCTTTTCCGATCTGTGCAATTCCGAACGGAATCTTCATTCGCCCAGTCTTCTGAACATTCAGATAGTTCAAGAAAATACCCTGAGCGGTTTCTGGACGTAGATATAGCGTCGAAGCGCCTTCTGCAACCGAACCCATCTGGGTGCCGAACATCAGATTGAATTGGCGTACATCGGTCCAATTCATACTGCCGCTCACCGGACATTTTATTTGCTCGTCCTCAATCAACTGCTTCACATCGGCCAAATCCTCAGCATCCATAGCAGCCACGAAACGATCCATGATCGCTTTCATTTTCTCCTGGTAACCAAGCACACGTCCGTTCGTCGAAAGAAACTCTTCTTTATTAAAGGCCTCGCCAAAGCGCTTAGCGGCTTTTTTAACCTCTTTTTCGATCTTCTGACGAATCTTCTCCACATGATCTTCGATCAGTACATCAGCACGGTAGCGCTTTTTGCTGTCCTTATTGTCGATGAGTGGATCGTTGAATGCGTCTACGTGACCTGAAGCTTTCCAAGTGGTTGGGTGCATGAAAATCGCGGTATCGATACCTACAATATTTTCGTGCATTTGCACCATTGCGCCCCACCAGTATGCTTTAATGTTATTCTTTAAAAGAGCTCCGTTTTGTCCATAGTCGTACACGGCGCTTAGGCCGTCATAGATTTCACTGCTTTGGAAAATGAAACCGTACTCTTTGGCGTGGGAGATGATATTTTTAAACTGATCGTCTGACATGAATTGGATTCTAAACCGTTTTAAACATTGGGATAAGGTTCGTGAAGAAGAGCTTCACGGCAATCGCGAGCAAGATAACACCGAAAACTTTTCTTAGGATGCTCAAACCACCCGTTCCCAAGATACGCTCAATGCGCTCGGTGTTCTTTAATACTAAATACACTACCAGCATATTCAATACGATGGCGATGATGATGTTAATGTTGGCAAATTCTGCGCGCAATGACACCAGTGAGGTCATCGTTCCCGCACCTGCAATCATCGGGAATGCGATCGGAACAATACTCGCCGTGCTGGGACTTTCCTCCTTATATAAGGTGATGCCTAAAATCATTTCTAAGGCAAGGAAAAACAAGACGAAGCTACCTGCAATAGCAAAACTTTGCACATCCACTCCCAACAGCGTAAGTATCTGTTCTCCAACGAACAGGAACACAATCATGATGACGCCTGCAACCAGTGTGGCTTTTTCACTTTGCACATGTCCTACTTTCTTACGCAGGCTTACAATGATGGGGATACTGCCCAAAATATCGATAACGGCAAACAAAATCAAAAAGGCGCTAAGTGCGTCGTTGTAATTGAATTTTAAATCCATGGCGAATACGTTTGGCGCAAAATTAGCTTCTTTCCATCTTTCCGCAGCGACATCCTTGTGTTAGATTTGCATTATGATAGAGATTGACAATAAGCTCCTTTCTTCGGAGCTCTTCAAAAAGGAGTTCGTGTGCAACCTCGGCGCTTGTAAAGGTGCCTGTTGCGTCGAAGGAAATGCAGGCGCTCCAGTGGAAGAGCACGAGGTTGAGATTTTGGAAAAGATCTATCCAAAAGTGGCACCGTATCTTACCGAAAAAGGCCGATTAGCTATTGATCAGCAAGGTACTAGCGTAGACGGTTTTGGTGAAAAAGAGACGCCGCTTATCGACGGTAAGGAGTGTGCGTATACCATTTTCGAGGCCAATGGCACTGCAAAATGTGGTATTGAACAAGCGCATGCAGACGGCGTGATTGATTGGAAAAAACCCATTTCATGTCACTTGTATCCGATCAGAATTACAAAATATACGGACTTTGAGGCACTGAACTACGATCGTTGGTCGATCTGTAGTGACGCCTGCACTTTAGGGGAAGAACTCAAGGTTCCTGTGTATGCCTTTTTGAAAGAACCCCTCATCCGAAAATACGGTCCCGAATTCTACGATGAGGTGAAATCTGCCGCCGATTTTTTGAAAAAGAACGAGCAGAATTAACAACTTCCAGAGGTATCTAAATTTAGCATGTCATCCATTCGGCGGTAGCTCTGACTTGATTCATATTTGACCCCAATTCCTGTTGTTAATAACTGTGGGAAAAACCCGATTTGGGTTTCTTGATATTCCCTCAAATCGTAGCCACATTTGTAAAGGTTGTTCGCTTGAATACAAGCGCACTCCCGCCTAGTCCGCTTACCAAACAAGACTTTATTCAACTGGCTTTCAGCACATTAATTATAATTAATGCGGCTTGACGGCCTAAAAAAATTGCAGCATGCAACAGGAACCAATTTTACAAGAGAACAAAAACAGATTTGTCATCTTTCCTATTCAGCACGGCGACATCTGGGACTGGTATAAGAAGCAAGAAGCTTCTTTTTGGACGGCGGAAGAAATTGATCTACACCAAGATGTGATGGATTGGAAAAACAAGCTTACCGACGATGAGCGTTATTTCCTAAAGCACATTCTCGCGTTTTTCGCGGCATCGGACGGTATCGTAAATGAAAACTTAGCGGAGAACTTCGTAAATGAAGTACAGTACTCGGAGGCGAAGTTTTTCTACGGATTCCAAATCATGATGGAGAACATCCACAGCGAGATGTACTCTTTACTTATCGACACTTTGGTAGATGACGATAAAGAAAAAGACGAGCTCTTCAATGCTATCGAACGTTTTCCAGCCATCAAAAAGAAGGCAGATTGGGCTTTGCGTTGGATCGAATCTGAATCTTTCGCAGAGCGCTTGATTGCATTCGCTGCAGTAGAGGGCATTTTCTTCTCAGGAGCGTTCTGTTCAATTTTCTGGATGAAGAAACGCGGTCTACTTCCAGGTCTAGCAACTTCAAACGAATTCATCTCACGTGATGAAGGTCTACACCGAGATTTTGCATGTCACTTGCACAACAATCACCTGGTGAATAAAGTCTCTACCGAGCGAATCACCCAAATCATCACTGAAGCACTGGATATCGAGCGTGAATTTATCACGGAATCACTTCCTGTGAATCTCATCGGAATGAATGCCGGGTTGATGGTAGAGTACTTAGAGTTCGTTACGGACCACCTACTTGAAACGTTGAATTGTTCGAAAGTATACGGAACAGCGAATCCATTCGATTTTATGGATATGATTTCTTTGGAAGGAAAAACCAATTTCTTCGAGAAACGCGTTTCGGAATACAAAAAAGCGGGAGTAGGAGAAAGCCAAGAGGATCACAACATCGATGACGCATTTGGCGCCATGAACTTTTAACAAAACCAGTCGCACACACTCAACAAGACTACACGAAATACACCACACACTATGATGCGCGTACTAAAACGAGACGGTCGTAAGGAGCCCGTTAAATTTGACAAAATCACTGCAAGAATCGAAAAGCTGTGCTACGGCTTAAGTGATTATGTAGATCCAATCGCTGTTGCCAAGCGAGTAGTAGACGGCGTCTACGACGGGGTAACTACATCAGAGTTAGACAATCTTGCTGCTGAAACTGCTGCTTCGATGACTATCAAGCACCCAGATTATGCAAACCTAGCTGCGCGCATCGCGGTAAGTAATCTGCACAAAAGTACCAAGAAGAGCTTCTCTGAGACCGTTACGGACCTCTACAACTACATCAACCCAGAAACAGGTAAAGCGGCACCGCTTATTGCTGATGATGTGTACGAGATTATCCAAAAGAATGCGGAGTATTTAGATTCACAACTCATCTACGATCGCGATTTTTCGTACGATTACTTCGGTTTTAAAACCCTCGAGCGTTCGTATCTATTGCGCATGCACGGCAACATCGTAGAGCGTCCTCAGCATATGTTGATGCGCGTTTCTATCGGTATCCACAAGGACGATTTAAACAGTGCTATCGAAACCTACGAGCTCATGAGCAAAAAGTTCATGACGCACGCAACACCTACGTTATTTAATGCGGGAACTCCTAAGCCGCAGATGTCATCGTGTTTCTTGCTCACCATGCAAGACGACAGTATCGACGGTATCTATGACACCTTGAAGCAAACAGCGAAAATCTCCCAGAGTGCCGGTGGTATCGGTCTAAGCATTCATAATGTGCGAGCAACTGGATCATACATCGGTGGCACAAACGGTACTTCAAACGGTATTGTTCCCATGTTGCGTGTATACAACGATACTGCCCGCTATGTAGATCAAGGCGGGGGTAAACGCAAAGGTTCTTTCGCTATTTACGTAGAGCCTTGGCATGCGGATATCTATGAATTCTTGGATCTGAAAAAGAACCACGGAAAGGAAGAGATGCGTGCTCGCGATTTGTTCTACGCCATGTGGATCCCGGATTTATTCATGGAGCGCGTAGAGAAAAACGAAGATTGGACCCTCATGTGTCCAAACGAATGTCCAGGTCTATTTGATTGCCACGGTGACGAATTTGTCGCACTGTACACTAAATACGAAGCAGAAGGAAAAGGCCGTCGCACAGTCAAAGCACGTGAGGTATGGGCAAAGATCATGGAGAGCCAGATCGAAACGGGAACACCGTACATGCTCTATAAAGATGCTGCAAACTTGAAGTCGAATCAGCAGAATCTAGGTACCATCCGTTCTTCAAACCTATGTACGGAGATCTTGGAATACACCTCTCCGGATGAGGTTGCGGTATGTAACCTGGCTTCGATCGCACTACCAATGTTTGTAAGCGAAGACGGCACTTTCGATCACGATTTACTGTTTGATGTGACCTACAAGGTGACTAAAAACTTGAATAAAGTGATTGACCGTAACTACTACCCAGTAGTCGAGGCAAGAAATTCAAACATGCGCCATAGACCCGTAGGTCTCGGTGTACAGGGTCTTGCAGATACTTTCATCAAGCTACGTATGCCTTTCGACTCAGAAGAGGCGAAATCATTAAACAAAGACATCTTTGAAACGATGTACTACGCAGCAGTAACGTCGTCTAAAGATTTAGCGATCAAAGAGGGTGCTTACGAAACGTATCAAGGAAGTCCTATTTCGGAAGGAAAGTTCCAGCACAACCTTTGGGGTGTAGACGACCAAGCCTTAAGCGGACGCTGGGATTGGCAATCACTTCGTGAAGAAGTGGCAGAACATGGTGTTCGTAATTCGTTACTTATGGCGCCGATGCCAACTGCATCTACATCACAAATTCTCGGTAATAACGAATGTTTTGAACCGTACACTTCAAATGTCTACACACGTCGTGTGCTTTCTGGTGAGTTTATCGTGGTAAACAAGCACTTGTTGCACGATTTGATCGAGTTGGGTCTTTGGAACGATGACATGAAAAACGCACTGATGGCAACGAACGGTTCTGTTCAGAACATCGAAGGCGTTCCTGCGAATATAAAGGACATCTACAAAACGGTTTGGGAAATCTCGATGAAAGACATCTTAGACATGGCGGCTGATCGTGGATTATTCATCGATCAAAGTCAGAGTTTAAACCTCTTTATGGAGAGCCCTAATATGGGTAAGCTTACCTCAATGCACTTCTACGCATGGAAGAAAGGTTTGAAGACGGGTATGTACTACTTACGTTCTAAACCGGCTTCTTCTGCTATTAAGTTTACTGTAAAGAAGAATGCACAAACGGATATGAGTCCAGGTGTTAGTGGTTCAGCTTCGTCAGAAACGGTTGATGCACCAGTGTCTACTAATGAAGCTCCTGCAGCAAGCGATGTTGAAGCTAGAGTTCAGGCGCAAAAAGCTGCGATTGCTTCGATGAGCGAAGAAGTTACCGCTGAAGAAAAAATCGCATGTTCTATAGACAACCCGGATGATTGCGTTTCTTGTGGATCGTAATCACTGTTGATTGTCACATATAAGTAAAGCCTCGGATCTTGCGATTCGAGGCTTTTTTAGTTCTAAGGCAAGGTTTTACGCTGTATTGTATTGGTTTACAGCAGACTGTGTTGATAAGCATGTTGAAAATCGATATTTCAAGACTTGCGTTATGTTGCAAGTTTTGCTAACTTTTAGTGTTTAATACCATGAAAATTCTTCGCTTATGTCTGATAAATCTGTACACCAAAGACCGCAACGCGCGCACCATGGTCCGCGCCCTGCTCAGGTCGAACCAAAAATGTCCAAAGCACAACTCTATGCCCAGATCGGCTTAGTGATTGTGATTATTGCCGGTATCGTCGCTATGGCATTTATGGTTTCCTAATGTTCTAGGAATCTTAAGAGTTTTTTACTTTGCTGCCGTTATCTTTGGTGGCCTATGAAACGACTCTTTCAAATTTTCGGTGGAGGCTTAGGTTGGACCCTGGGAGGGCCGATCGGAGCAATCATCGGTGTTGCCTTAGGTAACAAACTTCACGGTGCGATCGAAGGGGAAGCAACCACTTCCCGTTCGCAAAGGACGTCATCCTCGCATCGACCAAGTGATTTTCATATCGCGCTTCTGGTTCTCGCTGCACGTGTTATAAAAGCAGACGGTAGAGTAGAACAACGCGAGTTAGACTTCGTTCGTGCTCAGTTCGTTTCTATGTTTGGCCGAGATAAGGCCAATGAAAGTTTTAGATTATTTAAAAGCATCATAGATCAACCTATCCCGTTGACTAAGGTGTGTCAGCAAATTAATGGGTTCACCACGCACAGTACTCGAATTCAACTCATACATTTTCTTTTTAAGCTAGGTCTCGCAGACGGTCATTTGCATGAGGAAGAAATCAAGGAAATTCGCCGTATAGCCCAGAATTTACGTGTTAATCAGTACGATTTTGAATCGATCAAGGCCATGTTTGCGAAAGGCCAAGATTCTAATTGGGCCTTTAAAGTATTAGAGGTAGATGAGCATTCGGATGAGACTGGAGTTAAGAAGGCGTATCGTAAAATGGCTATGAAATACCATCCGGATCGTCTTGTAGACTCTGGAGAAGACGCTCAAAAGGCAGCACAAGAAACATTCTTAAAGGTGCAAGAGGCCTACGATCATATCTGTAAAAATAAAGGCTGGAACTAATGGCAGGACTCTCGACGATAAAGAAGCCTGTTGCACAGGAGATGCGTTTGTTTGATGAGAAATTCAAAGGACACATCTCTTCAAGGGTTGCTTTGGTCGACCAAGTCATGCGGTATATGGTACGGCGTAAAGGCAAGCAGATACGCCCGATACTCGTATTCTTGACCGCTAAACTTACCGGTGAGATCAAAGAAAGTACATTCGTAGGGGCTTCACTGATCGAACTGATGCATACCGCTACTTTAGTGCATGATGACGTTGTGGACGACAGTGATATGCGTAGGGGCTTCTTTAGTATCAATGCACTGTGGAAGAATAAAATTGCGGTCTTAATTGGAGACTATTTATTAAGCCGTGTTTTGTTATTAGCCGTAGATTCTAAAGAATACCAATTGCTGGGAAGCGTAAGTACTGCGGTGAAGAGCATGAGCGAAGGAGAGCTCTTACAGATTGAGAAAGCTCGAAAGCTCGATATTACAGAAGAGGTGTATTATGAAGTCATACAGCAAAAAACAGCGGTATTGATCGAGACATGTTGTGTGGTGGGTGCAGAGAGCTCTGGTGCTTCTGCTTCGGTGCAAGAAGATTTGAGAATATTCGGACGGGAGCTGGGTTTAGCTTTTCAGATTAAAGACGATTTATTCGATTTTGAGAAAGTGAACCTCACGGGTAAGCCCGCAGGGATAGATATCAAGGAGCAAAAAATGACCTTGCCTCTGATCAATGCCTTGTCAAATGCGACAGATAAGGAACGTAAATACATCATTCGCACGATCAAAAAATATCACGATCGTCCGAAAAAAGTTCAAGAAGTCGTGGATTTTGTGCGCAACTCCGGAGGCTTAGAATATGCACGAGTGAAAATGGAGGGGCATTTAGATGCTGCTCGAAATATTCTCGCTAAATTTCCTGAATCCGAAGAAAAATTGGCGCTAGAAGAGCTGATTGTTTATACGGGTAAACGAAAGAAATAACCCCCTTAATCACAGTACAACATGGAAGAAATTTTAGGGATCTCGCAGGAGACCGTAGTGAATAATGCGCTCTCTTGGGGCAAGCAGCTGGTAGTTGCCATCCTCATTTTGTGGATTGGAATGCGCTTGGTGAAGACCATGCTTCGCGGTTTTAAAAAGGCTATGGAGCTTCGTGAGATGGACAAGAGTCTTGCAACGTTTTTGGAGTCTTTGCTGAAAATGGCCCTTCAAGCCTTCGTGGTCATTGCCGCAATCAATCAGCTCGGAGTTGCGACTACGAGTATTGTGGCCGTATTGGGTGCAGCAGGACTAGCAGTAGGTATGGCATTAAGCGGTACGCTTCAGAATTTTGCCGGAGGAGCGATGATTTTGATGTTTAAACCGTTTAAAGTGGGTGACTTTATCGAAGCCCAGGGCTATTCAGGTTCGGTGCAAAGCATTCAGATTTTCGTAACGACATTAACCACACCGGACAATAAAAAAATCATTCTGCCTAACGGTCCATTGAGTAACGGGAGCCTCGTGAATTTTAGTGCGCAAGAGACTAGGAGAGTGGATTGGACCTTTGGGATCGGTTACGATGCAGATCTCGACGAGGCGAAAGCTACAGTACGGGCATTGCTCGAAGCGGATTCGCGCATTTTAAAGGATAAGAACATTACCGTGGAGCTTGGCGCTATGGCAGATTCTTCGGTGAATTTAACGACTAGAGCCTGGGTCAATGCCCCAGATTACTGGGATGTTCATTTTGCGATGAACACAGCGGTGTATAAAGCGTTTAATGCGAAAGGAATTTCTATTCCATATCCGCAAATGGATGTACATTTGCACCAATAATTTATTTTTTCACTCAGCTTGCAAGGCCACCTTTAGGGGTGGCTTTTTTTATGCATTAACGTATCTTGCATAACTATGGCACGGATCCCACAAGAAACAATAGAGCAGATCTTCTCAGCTTCTCGAATAGAGGAGGTGATCGGCGAGTTTGTGGATTTGAAAAAATCGGGCAGTAACCTCAAAGGGCTTAGTCCCTTTAATAATGAGAAGAGCCCGAGTTTCATGGTCAGCCCAGCGAAACAAATTTTCAAATGTTTCTCGTCGGGTAAAGGTGGAAATGCGGTGACATTCTTGATGGAATTGGAACAGCTTTCTTATCCAGAGGCGCTACGCTGGATCGCCAAAAAATACAATATTGAGGTGCCCGATGCGCGTCCTCAGACCTCAGAAGAGATCGAGGCGGGGAATATGCGTGAGGCAGTCTACCTCATCACTGAAGTTGCCTCAAAGTTCTATGCAGATCAAATGCTCAATACCGATACTGGGAGGGCGATAGGTTTAAGTTATTTTAAAGAGCGCGGTTTTACAGATGAAACCATAGCGAAGTTTCAGCTCGGTTACAGTCCTGAGCAGAGTACGGCTTTTGCAGACTATGCGTTGAAAAACCAGTACAGCGAAAAAGCGCTTGAGGCTTCGGGGATTTCTATGAAGAATGACCGCGGCTGGTACGATCGTTTTAGAGGTCGCGTGATGTTTCCTATTCACAGCGTTTCTGGTCGCGTTTTAGGGTTTGGAGGACGTATCCTGCAAAGCAATGTCAAAGCGGCGAAATATTTAAACAGTCCTGAAAATCCGATCTACCACAAGAGTAAAGTCTTGTACGGATTGTTTCAAGGAAAACAAGAGATTGTCAAGCGCAACGAAGCGTTCTTAGTGGAGGGGTATACGGATGTTTTGAGCTTTTTTCAGAACGGTGTACAAAACGTAGTTTCTTCTTCAGGGACCGCTTTGACCGAAGGGCAGATCTCGATGATCAAGCGCTATACGCCCAACATTACCTTGCTCTTTGACGGTGATGCAGCGGGTATTCGAGCCAGTTTCCGAGGGCTCGATATGATGCTCGAACAAGGGGTGAATGTGCGCGTTGTGTCTTTTCCTGATGGAGAAGATCCAGACAGCTTCGCACAGCGCCACACGCAGACGGAATTAAAGACTTTTTTGGCGGCAGAGCGCAAAGATTTTATCAGCTTCAAGACCGGTATTCTTATGGGTGACGCAGCGGGTGACCCGCTCAAGCGTGCCGAAATGATCAAGGATATCGTCGCGAGTATTGCCAAAGTACCCAATAGCATTTCGCAGGAAGTCTTTATCAAAGAGGCTTCTAAGATTCTAGACGTTGACCCAAGGGCGCTGTACGATGAGTTGAATAGACTTTTAGGTGTTCAGGAGCGCATAGCTAAGAAAAAACAAGCCGATGCGCCACCTATGGAGGTGCTTCCACCTGAAGCTGCGCCTGAAACAAGAGTCCACGGATATGTACAAGAGGAGCGCCTTATTCATTTATTGATTGCCAAGGGCACTTCGGCAATGTTAGAAGAAGGGCTAGAAGAAGAGGACGATGCGGTTCCGATCACTATTGCGGAGTGGGCGATTGATGAGATTGAAGACGACGGGATAGCTTTTGTGACGCCGGTGTTTGCGAAGATTTATGCGATGCTTTTGGAGGAAGTCGACGGTGAACATGTTCCGGAGCACGATTGGTGGGTGAGGCAAGAAGATCCAGAAGTTATTGCGGTGGTTACGGAAGCTTTGACGGAAAAGTATACGCTGGCGAATTGGGAAGCGAAAGAAATCTATTTGCCAAAGGAAAAGAATACGATGTTCCCGCTGGTGAAAGAGACCACGTTTCGTTTCAAATACATTCACGTAGAGCGCAAGATGATGGAGTTGAAGTCATATCTCGGTCAGGAAAATGTGGATATGGTGTATTACTTGAACGAGTTTTCGAAGTGGAATAATCTGCGTCAGCTGATCAACGAGCAGCTGAATCGCGTCGTGTAATTCTGAATTTTTTTACAACATCCTTGGCTTGCTGCAGTCTGGTGTTAAAGTCTGACGCATCCAAGATGTGGTAGGTAGCCCCCAATTCTTCTAGTACATCTATATAGCTTTGATGAAGGGCTTCGCGCCGGTGGCCATCAACGCGCATGCCGTCATCCACCCAAGGTGTGGTAGGGGCGCACAATAAGTAGATGTTGTGCTTGTAGATGGTTTGACTTTCGGCGATGGACGCATTCCAAACTTCGCGGTTCCAAACTTCAAGAGTAATACGATCGGTGTCGAAAACACGTGTAAGAGCGAGTGGATCGTGGTAGTGATGGGCAAGTTCTTGAGATAATTGGCCTTTGACGATGGCCTGAAAATGGGAACGAGGGAAGTCATTGAAGTCGATAAGGTCGGTCTTGTCTGACAAATAATCACGTGCGAATTCGCTGACGTAATTCACCTGAAGATCAGCAGCAAGCTGTGTCGCGATAGCAGTTTTGTATGTGCTTTCGGTACCTGTTAAAATGAAGTGCATCAGAGATCTAGGCTATACGTTTTTACTACTTGGCCACGCCAATTTTGGAAATCCTGTGCGCTCATGTTGTGATCGTTGGCGAATTCCTCGAGGTCCACGTCTTGTACGTGACGCATGCCTACTTTTTCTAAAATGCGAATACTTCCTAGGTTTTCGGAAAGTGTTCTTCCGATCAGCCTTGATAATCCATGTTTCCGGGCCCAATCCACGGTGGCCTGGGCGGCCTCGTATCCATATCCCTTGTGCCAGTGTTTCTGGTAGAATCGAAAGCCCAGGTCGATGCCCCACGGATTCCGTTTTAGTCCGCACCAACCGATGGGCTCCTCTTTGTCTTTGAGGCATACCATCCACCTTCCATACCCGTCACGTTGGTAATTCGGATAGGTTTGAATCAATTCTAGCGCACGATTCGTGGAAGAAAATCCCGTGTCGCCAGTATAAAAAATGACTTTAGGATCTGCATTAAGCTCAGCCAGCCAGCCCGCATCATTCGGGGTCCACTCTCTGAGGCGCAACCGCTCGGACTCAAAAGGGACCATTTCAGGACGGTGGGTAGCGATGCACAGGTACAACTCGTTCCATTTCCGAAACTGTACCAAGCACTGCAAGGGCTGAGGTCGCTGATCGCACGTTTGTGTGATCCATGCGGTTCCCCAACCTTCGCCTGTAGCGGCGTTCCAAGTAACCGAAGTGATATTGAGGTGCTCTTTAAAGTCTACGTTTCCGTAGCCGTAGAGTTTGAAAAGACTTTCTTTGATGCCCCAGATAAATTGCAATTGGTCTTGAAGCGGCATCTTGAAGCGCGCTTGTTCCTGTTCATGCGTGAATTTGTGACCAATTTTGACGATTTGCTCCCTTCGACTTTCTACATCTATCCCAACTTCCAAACAAGGCGAATAAATGGCGGCTGCGCCTTCTTGGCAATGGGACAAGCTGACAAATCCGTCGGGATGTACCGGTTTTTTTTCTTGAAAATCTAAGGCGCTAAGGGGATGTTCACCCAAGGCGACATGTAGTGCGGAACGGCTTTCAATAAAGCGTTCCCGAACTTTTTCGTTGCGTAGCGCGGCGTACTTCGCTGAGTCTTTAGCACTAAGCTGGTTTAAGCCAATCCACTCTTCTTTCTGAGGGTTCACACAGAGGTGTATGTCCTTAGTTAAGTGAGAAAAAGCGGAAGAAATCGTCATAAACATGAACCGTTTGATAGGTCGATACGTTGTGTATCTTTGTAGCAAATTAATAAAAGAACATGAGCGAAACTACGCAGTACGTTCCGTACAAAGTTAAAGATATGTCATTGGCCGATTGGGGTCGAACAGAAATCAAATTAGCAGAAGCTGAAATGCCAGGTCTTATGGCCCTCCGTGAGGAGTTCGGTGCACAGAAGCCACTCGCAGGTGCGCGCATCGCAGGATGTTTGCACATGACCATCCAAACGGCGGTTCTTATTGAAACGTTGGTAGAATTGGGTGCGGATGTGACTTGGTCTTCATGTAACATTTTCTCTACACAAGATCACGCTGCTGCTGCTATTGCTGCGGCAGGTATCCCGGTATATGCTTGGAAAGGTATGAACGAGGATGAGTTCAACTGGTGTATCGAGCAAACGTTATTTTTCGGAGAAGACCGTCAGCCATTGAACATGATCTTAGACGATGGTGGTGATTTGACCAACATGGTGTTTGACGAGTTCCCAGAATTGGTAGCAGGCATCAAAGGTTTGTCTGAGGAAACTACTACAGGTGTTCACCGCCTCTACGAGCGTGAGATCAACGGTACTTTGGTACTTCCTGCGATCAACGTAAACGATTCGGTAACTAAGTCGAAGTTCGATAACAAATACGGTTGTCAAGAATCTGCAGTAGATGCGATTCGTCGTGCAACAGATGTGATGATTGCTGGTAAAGTAGCGGTGGTTGCGGGTTACGGTGATGTAGGTAAAGGTACTGCGGCTTCATTGCGCGGTGCAGGTGCTCGTGTTATTGTGACAGAGATCGATCCGATCTGTGCATTGCAGGCGGCTATGGACGGATTTGAAGTGAAGCGTATGGCTACAGCTATTCCACGTGCTCAAATCATCGTAACAGCGACAGGTAATAAAGACATCATCACTGCGGAGTACTTCAAGTTGATGAACGATAAGACCATCCTTTGTAACATCGGTCACTTTGATAACGAGATCGACATGGCGTGGTTGAACAAGACCTACGGCGATACCAAGAAGGTGATCAAGCCTCAGGTAGATCTTTACAATGTGGAAGGCAACGAAATCATCGTTTTGGCAGAAGGCCGTTTGGTAAATCTAGGTTGTGCTACGGGTCACCCGTCGTTTGTAATGTCAAACAGCTTCACGAACCAAGTTTTGGCGCAGCTCGAACTTTGGTTGCGTAGCGATCAGTACGAGAATAAGGTATACGTCTTGCCGAAGCATTTGGATGAGAAAGTAGCAGCCTTGCACCTGGAGAAGATCGGTGTAGAGCTTGAAACCCTCCGTAAAGACCAAGCCGATTACATCGGTGTGAAGGTCGAAGGGCCGTTCAAACCAGAACACTACAGATACTAAATCTACTTCCTACGGGGCCGCACAGCGGCCCCGTAGTTGTTTTAAAGGAGAAATTTGCCGTGCTATAGTTGCCAATTGGCATAGTTTTTCTGACCTTCTAACCACTATGAAGAGCCGTATACTATCCCTCCAAAACCGTATCGTTTTGATACTGGCATTCGCCACCTCTAGTTTTGCCCTGCACGCTCAAAATGCTTTGACGGTCGGTGAAATGGATGTTGGGATTTTAGCCTCTTACCACACCCTTATTACGGATCCGACGAATCTAGTTTTCGGTGAGGAGTACGAGCTCGGTGGCTACATTCAGGATATGGACAATGGCGGTGTTATCGCTGTGACTACCTCTTATATAAGAAACGGGGCGTTTGGAACGAACATTGGTTTGCCACAGAACAACTATGCGATCGGAAAATTCACTTCCGCAAAAATGCGTTTTGGTTGGCTGAAGGAATTGAACTCCTTTGATATTTTTACTAGTGTAGGCTTTGGGTGGATTACGGGAGCTGATGTTGCCGATAAACAAGGCGCGTTCGATCTGCTGTATTTAGACGCTCAAAACCCTGTAGGTGTATTCTCTATTCCTATAGGACTAGACATCCAGTGGTACGGCTTTGATGGAAGTATCAACGCCTTAGGGCTGAAGTACGAGATCAATGGCTGGAACAACTACCTCGGGGTCGGATTCACGTACTTACTTTAAGATGGATGCTGCAAAACGAAGCAATCTTCAGGGCGCCTTGCCATGGATGTTGTTTTGGATTCATGCCATTAGTCAGCTGCTCATGTGGGTGGACGAAGGTTATTACGACTTTCGTTGGATGTCAGACCCTTGGAATTGGGTCATCTATGGTATCTATACCACCTTTATTTCAATAAGCGCAGCCGTATTTTTTAGACTCCTCTTTGCCAAAGGCAGGAGGCATCCAATTAAAACGGCATCGGCTGTAGCCTTAGGTTTCCTCGCTACGGTCTTATTGCTTTTGGTCTTGTGGATGCTGCGTTAAGCAGGATTTAATTTCTGAATCGCATAAAAAAGCCCGAATCTCTTTGCGAGGTTCGGGCTTCTTTATGTGTTCTTCAGTGTGATTTAGCTTCCGCAAGCTTCACATTCTGGATTGTCGATGCTGCAGGCTTGTGGTTGCTCTGCTTGCTCTAGTTCTTGGACGAAAGATGCGAAAGAATCGTCCATTCCGAAATCGTTAGTGCTCATAGTAGATATATTTTTGTTTTAGACTCACTTCTAAGCTATCAATTCATTTTGCCCAACTCACGAAAAGTTAATTTGCGTTATTAACAATTTCCTTTTTTGATTCTGTGGTAGTTAGCCTCTTGATTTTTGATAACTCCACAGCAAAGGGTGTAAAAGTATCGGGCTAAAAATGCAATTTTGAGAAACAACCCGATACCTAATGAAGACCTTTCGAACGATTATAGCTTGTTTGCTGTTTTTTGTAACTGTCTGTTTGTCAGCACAAAACAGTCCGCGTAAAGCGTATATCTTAAAATATGCTCAAATTGCTGTGGATGAGATGAATAGAACGGGAGTGCCTGCGTCGATCACTTTGGCGCAAGGAATCTTGGAGAGCGGCAATGGGAAAAGTGATCTCGCTGCTCGATCCAACAACCACTTTGGGATTAAATGTCATTCAAGCTGGACCGGAGCCAAAGTGTACCACGATGACGACGAAAAAGGCGAATGTTTTCGTAAATATAAAAAGGTGGAGCACAGCTATGAAGACCATAGTGACTTCTTAGTTCGTGGCGCTCGTTATGACTTTTTGTTTGAATTGGCTCCAGATGATTATAAGGGGTGGGCGAAAGGACTGAAAAAGGCCGGGTATGCGACCGCTCCAGATTACGCCGACCGTTTGATCAGCATTATTGAGCAGGAAGCGTTGTATACGTATGATCGTTCTCGTGGCAATAGAGCCATAGTAGCGGTTCAAGACTCGGCTTCAGGTTCGGCACAAACGCAAGGCCCCACGCTCAACGGTCGAGGAAAACCGGTGAAGAGTGCAAAAAAACGTTTCATCATCCATCGCGTGCAGCGACTTGGCGATGCTTCGGCTTTCGTCGTACTAGAACAGGGAGAGCGTTTGGAAACGATCGCAGATTCGCTACATATGCGCGTTGCAGTGCTGCT
>CATITW010000388.1 GCA_949547975.1 Cryomorphaceae bacterium
CAATGTATGGATTCACTTCGACCCACCTCAGCGGAACGGGCGTGAGCGACTATGGAGATCTACTGATGTTGCCGTACAGCTCACCCACTAAAGAAGGCGCACATGTAGGCTTTGCCAAGTCCGACGAACATGCGCAAGCCGGGTACTACGCCTGCGTGCTCGAGGACGGTACGCGCATCGAAGCAACTGCAGGGGACCGCATCGGGAAATTGCGCATCCACTATCCGCAAGGAAGGGCACCGGGAATGATGGTCGATTTAAATTTCCGCGACCATGTGCTCAAGCAAGATTTTAGCGCGTTGGGTGGCGGGAAATTTGAGGGACGCCGCATCTCTGAAGGCTGGGCCCGAGAGCAGCATTTTTATTTCGGTTTTCAGATGCAACCGGCACCAGATTCTGTGTGGCAGGTTTCGCCCGGCGTGTACTGGCTGGCCTTGCCAAAGGGAAGCACTGAGGCGGAGGTGTCGATCGGAATGAGCGGGACTTCGGAGGCGGGTGCTTGGAAGAACTATGACGGAGAACGGGCGGATCGCTCGTTTGAGGAGATTTTTGAACAGACGCAGGGGAAATGGAGAAAGGAATTGGCCAAAACGAAGGTGAAGAGTGCTTCTGCGGACGATCGTGCCATTTTTGCAACTGCGCTCTACCACACCTATGCTGTGCCGAACCTGTGGAGTGACATCGACGGGACCTACCGCGGTCAGGACAATACGATTTACCGGGACACCGTGAACCGCCATTACACCATTTTTAGTCTTTGGGACACCTACCGTACGGCGCATCCACTGTATACCATTTCGCAGCCGGAGCGCACGCAAGAGTTTGTGTACGGAATGCTGGACATGTACGAGCAGCGGGGTCGATTGCCGATATGGGAATTGGCAGCGAATGAAACCGATTGTATGATCGGCTACCACAGCGTTAGTGTGCTCGCCGATGCGATTGCGAAGGGCTACCACACCGATACCGCCCTGACGATGGAAGCCATGCGCGCCACTGCGGAAATGGAGGTCTTTGGCCTGGAAACCTATAAAGAGCGCGGATTTTTGAGCATCGAAGACGAGAGTGAGTCGGTCAGTAAGACCTTAGAATATGCCTACGACGATGCGTGTATCGCATGGACTGCCGAGCGGTTCGGGGAGTGGGATGTGATGAACCGGTACAAGCAGCGCGCCTCGGCGTACCGTTCGCTGATCGATCCCGAGAGCGGATTTGTGCGCCCACGAACGAATGGCGACTTTTTGAGTCCCTATGCCCCGCAAGAGGTGAACAATCATTTTACCGAAGCAAATGCCTACCAGTACAGCTTCTCCCCCGTTCACGACATCGAAGGCTGGATGGAAGTTTTGACCAATTTCAAAAGCGCCCGCGAAGACTGGAATCGCCTTCCGGCCCGCAAACAGCAAGGGGTCGTGCAGTCGCGCCACGAGGTATTGGAGGAATTGCTCGATGCTTTGTTCGAAGCGCCTTCGGCCACCACGGGAAGGGAACAAGCGGACATCACCGGACTGATCGGCCAGTATGCGCATGGGAACGAACCTTCGCACCACATCGCCTACCTCTACAATGCGACCAACCGTCCGGGCAAGACCAGCGAGCGCGTGCACGAAATTTTGGAAACGCAGTACCAGAATGCACCCGACGGACTGAGCGGTAATGAGGATTGTGGTCAGATGAGCGCCTGGTATGTGATGGCATCGATGGGGCTCTACCCCTTGGTTCCCGGACAGCCTGAATATCAGCTGAGCACCCCGGTTTGGGAGGAGATTGAGATGGAATTGGCCACCGGAAAAACGTTAACGATCACCTCGAGCGGCAAAGGAACCTACCTCGAAGATTACCACACCGGTGAGGAGATCGCTCCGTATAAGCAGAAGCGCTATGTTACGCACGAGCAGCTTCTACAAGGCGGGGAATGGACCGTTAAGCGTTCGGATCAAATAGGTAACTGGGCACAAACGCAGCGTTATAAAACCAACCTCAACAACGCTACCCCACCGGCACCCATCATCCGCGTTCCGAGAACCTTTACCGGCACCGCAACAGTGGAGATCGTCCCCACCGGGAGCTATGAGCTTTGGCGCTACAACCGCTATGAAAATGTGAGCTGGAAAAAGGACCGCAAAGGGCGTGAACGCATCGGGACGGCTACTGACAACGGATTTGTTACCGCCGTCTCGCCCCATTACGGATACGGGAACCACATCGCGAAAGCTGTCTTTAGCAAAAGAGACGACAACCTCAGCGCACAGTGGATCGTCGGTGAACCCTCGGACCAATACACCGCAGGAGGACCCCACGCCCTGATCGACGGCATCACAGGAGATACCGACTGGCGCAAAGGCCACTGGGCGGGTGTTTACAACGAAGACGCTATACTACAGATTGACCTGAAAAAACCACAAGCATTACGAGAAATCCACGTCGGCATTTTAAAAGACATTCGCGCTTGGATCGCAGCCCCAGAAAAGGTGGAGGTACAAGTGATGTACAGCGGCCAGAAAAACTGGAAGCACTATGGCGCATACACCTTTGAAACTCCCCTGAGCCAAGAAGAGGCCTTTCGCCGCGAGGTGATCGTTAAGAGCACGAAGTCCAAACCTGTAGAAGCTGTGCGGGTGCTCTACTACAACGCAGGCACTTTACAAGACTGGCATCCGGGCGC
>CATITW010000389.1 GCA_949547975.1 Cryomorphaceae bacterium
AACAGTCAGATGCTCTAACCAACTGAGCTAAGGAGGAATGTATGTCCCGTTTCTTTCAAATCGGGCTGCAATAATACGACAAAGCGCAAATCCCTACAATACTCCAGAGGAAATTTTTCTCTTGTAGGAAACAAAAAGCACAGCACCCAAAACAAAAGGCATCCAAGGCCCTGAAAATAAAAGCCTAAGGGAAAGGGCGAAAAACATCACGGCGATGATCATTTCGTTCGAAAATTGGACTTTTTTCAGCAATAGGAAGGTGATCCAGAGCTTAAATGCAGCAAAACTCCCATAAAGTAGGGGGATATCTGAGATTTCGGCGTCGTTAAAATGCAAGACCATAGCGGCGGGCATCGAGAACGCCATGTAAGTGAAAATGTAGCGGTAGATGTCTTTATAAGCGATCATGGCTGGCGGTGTACATAGCGGTTAAAATAGGGTTGGAGTGACCACAGCGTGATGATCGCGGCGTAGATGATGGAGCCGAAGAGGTATTTGATAAAATAGAAGTAGACGTCGCCGCCCATATCGCGCAGTGCGACGAGCACACCGATGCGAAGGACGTTGAATCCTTGGATGATCAGGAGGCCCACGAGAACTTGAACAAGGGTACGCCATGTAACCCCGGAAAACCCAATGATAAATGCGGCATAGGCAATCGCTAGCTTGAAACCGTTGCAACCCTCGACGACATGAATGAGTTTGCCCTCACGGCCAACGTAGCATCCTTCTATAAAACAAGAGAAGGTGCAATCTGCAACGCCCAAGGCTTTGGCGAGGTAGAATGAGAGTTCGCTAACGCTGTAGGTTACCCAGTCCAGGCTGTGGGTATAGGAGGTATATTTCAGGTACAGGAAATAGGCGAAGACCAGCAGCCCGTAGGTACTGAAAAAGCGCACTAAAAAGCCGAAGAAGGCGCGTTCGTTTTGGATGAATTGGCGGACAAAAGTCCATCCACGGGGTAGGGATAGGTTGGTTTTCATGCTTCAAATCTCCGACGACTTTTAGCAGACCACCAAGTTTTGTGAACAACTTAAACTTGCTAACAATCAGATGGTTATATCCCTAATTCTGCTTTCCTTTGCGTCAGGATTTCACCCACTTTGAGTACTTGCCCCTCGAGAATGTTGTCGTCTACCGTAAGCAAGAGATAGGTGCGCCCCTTGTTGCGGAATTTGATCTCTTGACCTATTTTCAAAGAGACCCCTGAATTTGAAACAGGGCTCAGGTTTGGATTCATAACCCCTGGAATGATCAGCGGAATAGATTTCAGGGTTTCGTTGCGCAAAGTGAAGGTAATGTAGCGCTCCTCGGCGGGTGCTTCGGCGACGGGCTGGCGCGAACCTACGCTAAAGCGAAGTTTGGCAGGACTTTCATGAGGGTTGGTGATGCGCAGGCCGGCTAGAGAAGGGAGATCCACTTCGGTTTTTCCTTTAGCGGCTAGACCAAACCCGCCTAATTTTTCGCCGCTGACCTTTTGCACGATGGCCACCTCGAGCTCATAGGCGCTGGTGTTGTGCAGATCGAAGAACACGTTTTGGGTTTCGGGATAGGCGATCTCGATACTTTCCGAAGCGGGGACGACGACAGTGTTTTGTCCAAAGAGTAGGACTGAAGAGAACAGGGCGAGAATGCTAAAGATGGATTTCATAGAGCGGTGGGTTTTTAAATGAAACGGAAAGCGGATGTAGATTGTTCAAAAAGAGCCTATTGAGTGTGCCGGATAAAGGCCATAAAGTGGTTTTTGTAATAATTGGTTCTGGGAGGAAAGA
>CATITW010000390.1 GCA_949547975.1 Cryomorphaceae bacterium
GAAATAAGAATGAAAATGAAAAGAATTATGAAATCATTTGCTCTTGGAATGCTACTAATGACCGCTACTACGGCCTTTGGCCAGTGGTCACCGAACGCTTGGAGTGTCCAGGTAGACGGAGGGTTGTTGTACGACATTTACAGCCCGGGTAAGGATCAGAATATTGTGGATATTCCCGTGAAGGACATGCGCAGTTTTTATTCGGATCTGGACCAATTCAATCCTAACATCAACCTTCACGTGACCTATGCATCGAGCCCGCTTTGGGGCATCACTGCGGGATACGGCTTCGGGACATTAACCGGCAGCAACGAAACGGATCACTACAAGGCGCAATTGCATTCGTTTGATGCAGGTATTAAATTTTTCTCGACGAATCTAAACCCAGCAATGGACGGTTCGAAGTGGGCGTTAACACCGCAAGCGTTATTGTCGTACACGAACTACACGAGTGAGTTGTCCTTTTTGTCGGACGGTACGCTTCAGAATGTTGAAAATGCTGGAGCCTTCGGTCATGTATTGGGTGCAGAATTGAGCTACAATGCGAACGAAAATTGGAGCTTTTACGGTCTTTTTCAACACCGAACAGTGTACAGTGATGGACTCGACGGATGGGATTACGGTTCAGGATCAGACGCGTATTTAAAAATGAATCTTGGGGTGAAATACCGCTTCACTTCGAAGAATGAGGACGCATTGAATACGAGCGATCGCAACCTATGGTCTTCAGCAACATTGGCGGCGATACCGAGCATCGGTGAAACGCTGGTGGGCCAGTCAGATGATTTGGAAAAATCGACGGCCGCTTTGAAGAAAGAGGTGGCTGCGCAGGTGGCTGCCCAAGCTGAAGCAGCTGAAGTGATGAGCAAAGAGCTTGAGCAAAAGATGGCGGAACTCAGAAAGAAGGACAACGAGCTTTTTGAAAAAGTGAATCAATCCGCAATCTTCTTCGCTTCGGAGTCTGCTCGATTGACGCCTGAGATGCGTCAGGAGTTGTTTAAATTCCAAAAGAACCTCGAAGGTTCAAGCTGGGAAGGTTCGTACGAGGTCATCATTACGGCGTTTACAGACCGTTATGGTGATGCTTCTTACAATGCAAATTTGCGCGAAAAGCGCGCTGATGCGGTAGTGAAATACCTTCAGGAAGAGTTGGGTCTTACCGTTGCTGTACGCAGATTGACTGCGGCACACGACCAGTTGAACGATCATATCCTCGACCGTCGAGTTGAAGTATCAGTTAAGGTGGTGGAGTAGTGCCTTAAACTACTCTTTTGGTTTGTAGAAAGCCCTTCGGTGAAAGCTGGGGGGCTTTCTTTTTTATTCGCTAATCCTTCCTAATCCACAACCACAAATTTCTCGGAATAGACCCTGCTTGGGGTTTGTAGAGTGAGCACATAGAGACCGCTTGGAAGGGAGAGGTCGATGGTGCGGTTGTATTGCCCGATGAATTGGTGTAGGGTGGAGGTGAAGAGGGTTTGGCCGGAGGTGGATTGGATGCTGATGGAAAGATCTTCGACGGTGGTTTGAAGAAATTGGACTTGGATAGAAGAAGTGGTAGGATTTGGGAAGAGGCGCAGGCGGTAGTCCTCCTTTTCAAGGGAGAAGACGGGTGCGCTGATCTCGCAAGAATCGTAGTAGACGGTGAGGTCGTAGCGGCCTCCAGTAGGGTTGTAAATGACGCTGTCGGTGGAAACAATGTGTCCGCCTGTGGTCCATTCGTAACGTGCGCCTTGTAGCGGGGGTTGAGTGGTTGCGCGCAGGAGGTGCTCGCTTGCAGAAATAGAGGCACTGATCACGTTTTGGCAGGAGTCGAAATGGGCGATTAGCGTGGTGTTCGTGTTGACGGCGACTTCGATGGAATCTGCCTTACGGTTGTTGTACGCTGGGCGCGGCGAGGACCAGTGGGAGAAGATGAACCCTTTGCGAGGTCGCGCTTTGGTGGTCACTGGGCATCCACCGTGGTAGATCCCATTCCAAGGCAATTCTGGCTGCAAACTATTCACCTGAATACGTCCTGCTTGTGCTGGGGCACTCTCGAGATTGATCTGGTGCTGGCCCTGCAGTCCGAGGCTTTGGTTCAAATGCTGACGCGCTGTAGCGATGCGCGAGCTGTTGTATTGTTTGAGGTCATTTACGTGGTATTCCCAAGCGGAAACCGAGTAGGGGCCCATCTGCGAGTTCCATTCAGCGATGTGGTCCGGTATAGCCGCTTCGATGGAGGTTGCGAGTTCGTTCACCGTGGTGTTGAAAGAGGCGGGCTGGAAGTTGGTGTTGATCAGGTCGTCGTAGCGGTTGGTGAATCGACATTTAAATTCGGCGTTGTTGAGCGCTTGGTCGAACAGGTCCGAATGGGTGTTAGGAGCGCTCGGGTTGCGGGCGAGCTCAATGTAATTTTCGTAGATGTTTTGTCCGAAATGGCCTAATCCTGCGTCGGTGTCATAGAGCACATAGCGCCAGCGACCGCCGGTGGTGTCGGGCCGCCAGAGTTTGGTGTTGTTCAGGCCCCAAGCGATACCGAGCCAGTCTTGGTTTTGGATGTAGGTCTGGAAGATGAAATAGTCGATGTAGTTGTCGATGTCGAATCGGGAACTAAAGAGGTCGATGAAACCGGGCTCGTTAGCGGGCGTGTTTTGAAGCAGGGAATAGGTGGCTGCAAAGTGATCTTCTGAGCCGGCGAGTGCCCCGTTCCAGTTCATCAGGTCGACATTCTTGCTCGAGATGCCGTGGTTGCTTTCTACATAGTGCTCGTCTATTTTTTTTCCGCAAGCTATAGAGTCCCCAGTACGCGCCGTTCAGGTAGACGATACAGGCTTGATAGCCCATGCGGTCGATGGATGTATTTTTCGCGAGTCTGCTGATCACTGCGTCTTGGATGCGGTCGGAAGCGCCGTGCTGTCCGCCGTTGCGCAGGTTGAAGTTGTTGTAGTCGGTGAGCTCTGGTTTGCCCGGTATTAAGGCATATTCGATGTCGCCGGTGTAAATGGATTTGGCGTCAATTCTAAAAGATTTTTGCGGTTCTGCTCGAGACCATCCACCGTGAATTTCA
>CATITW010000391.1 GCA_949547975.1 Cryomorphaceae bacterium
GGCATTGCTTGACGCAAACCATCCGTAAACAAACGATATCCTTTTTCCATCTTCTCGTTGATGTCTTTGTTTCCGTTTTGAGAAGCGAAATAGGCCATGATAAAGCTGTTGGCTAGTTTACCGCCTTTATCTGCAGCAAGTACTTCAGCGTCCATCGTTTCCAACCACGCCTCTAGCGCCTCTTTCGAAGCATAGATCGAGTTGTCGTAGATGTCATTTACCAGCACAGACACATCGCCAGCGAGGCTGTCACGTACTTCTTGGAACGCTTGTGGCTGCTGCTCAGCAGGAACATTCTCCATCCACATCGACCACAAAGAAGCCGCTAGTTTACGGTCAACATCTGCTTGGTACTCTGCAAAATGATCGTCTGCATACGCCAAAACTGCTGCCTTATCGCCTTCTACATCTTCAGAAGATGCAAGTGCACCGAGCATGCGGTTCAAACGGAATGCGTAGAGCGGTAATGATGCACCGCGGATACCCGCTTCCATCAAATATACCTGACCCTTAACCGTTGCGTCTGTTGCAGCATAGGCCTCATTCAAAAGGTCCAAAGCGCCAGCGTAGTCTGCACGCGCCGCATCGCCATTTGCCCAAGCGAGGTAGCGCTCTTCGATCGACTCTTTCTTCGCCTTAACGCCATTTTTCTTCAACTGCTCGGTTTGCCCGATGAAGTATTTCCAGTAGTTCGCTGTAGAAGCGTAGTTCGAAGCTAGAGCGATACGCACTGCTGCGTCAGCGTCCATCGCTTCTTTCATAATCGCCAATTTCTCTTCGCGAATCTCAACCACAGTCGGGTTGTACAGATTGATGGCTTGCTCGATACCTGTTGAGGTCAAGAAACGGTCGGTAGAACCTGGGAAACCGAACACCATCGTGAAGTCGCCTTCCTCTACACCGTTCAAGCTTACTGGCAAGTGGTGCTTTGGAGTCAACGGAACATTGCTATCGCTGATGTCTGAAGGGTTTCCATCTGCATCTGCATATACGCGGAACATAGAGAAGTCACCCGTGTGACGTGGCCACATCCAGTTGTCCGTGTCACCACCGTACTTACCTACACTGCTTGGAGGTGCACCTACCAAACGTACATCCTTATACGTGTTAAACACGAACAGGTAGTATTCGTTGTTGTGGAAGAAGCTGCGAACGTATGCGTTGTGTACAGTTCCCTCAGTCGCTTCTTTCGCCAAAGCATCGCCTACTTCTTTCGCTTTTGCAGCGCGCTCAGCTTCCGTCATTTCGTCGGTCAATTCTGCCATGACCTTGTCCGTAACGTCTTCCATGCGCACTAAAATAGCCGCTGTAAGACCCGGGTTCGTGCGCTCTTCTTCGCGCGTCATCGCCCAGAATCCATCCGTTAAGTAATCGTTCTCAACCGTAGAGTGCGAACGGATCGCATCGTATCCACAGTGGTGGTTGGTAAGCATCAGCCCCTGGTCAGAGATCAACTCTCCGGTACAGAAACCTCCTAAAGAAACAATCGCATCTTTTACAGAAGCGTTGTTGATGTCGTACAATTCTTCGGCGGTCAAATTCAAGCCGTTTGCCTGCATCTCTGCCATGTTCAAACGCTTGATCAACATAGGCAACCACATCCCTTCGTGGGCTGTCGTGATCACGCTACTGAGAACAAAGGCTAAGGTCAATAAGCCTGCGGTAAATTTTCTCATGTTTTTATGTTTGGGTTTATCAAGAAAAAAGAGCCCTGCTATTGCTAACAGAGCTCTCAAATATACTGCTTTTCGGTGCTTTTTCTCCCGCAATACGGGACCAATTCACACCGCTATCCCTTTCTGGAAGTTGATTAGAGACCTAGCGCCTTACGAACGTTACCGCCCATCAAGATTTCCGCTGGGTTTTCTAATGCCTCTTTGATCGCAACTAAAGTCCCTACACTTTCACGACCGTCGATGATGCGGTGATCGTAGCTCAAAGCAAGGTACATCATCGGACGAATCACTACTTGACCGTCTACAGCGATCGGACGCTGGATGATGTTGTGCATTCCTAGAATGGCACTCTGTGGAGGGTTGATGATCGGAGTCGACAACATCGAACCGAAGACACCACCGTTGGTGATCGTAAACGTACCGCCGGTCATTTCATCCAAGGTGATTTTTCCATCGCGTACTTTCGAAGCCAAACGACCGATCTCTTTCTCTACACCTGCGAATGACATGTTCTCCGCATTGCGCAATACCGGTACCATCAATCCCTTCGGACCACTAACTGCGATACTCACGTCTACGTAGTCAAAGCTGACCATCTCGTTGCCGTCGATCATGCTGTTTGTAGAGGGGTACATTTGCAATGCGCGAGTTGCTGCCAAAGTGAAGAAACTCATGAAACCTAGCTTGACGCCGTGCTTCTCAAAGAACTCGTCTTTGAACTGATTGCGGAGGTCAAAAATTGGTTTCATATCCACCTCGTTAAAGGTCGTCAGCATCGCGGTTTCGTTTTTCACAGTAACCAATCTGCTCGCCAATTTTCTTCTCAAGCTGCTCATCTTCTTGCGCTCAGAAGTACGCTCTCCCGATCCAGCCGACCCCATCGATGCTACTGCCTCGATCACGTCTGCCTTTGTGATACGCCCGTCCTTGCCTGTACCTTTCGATACTTTAGCACCCGTCTCGTCCATCATCTTTTTCGCTGCTGGAGAAGCCGTTCCTGTCGCGTAGGTCTCTGCCTTCGGCGCTGCTGGTGCTGCTTTCTCTGCAACCGGCTCCGGGTTTGGAGCTACCGCTGCTGGGGCTGCTCCGCCCTCTGGACGTGCTGCGCTGGTGTCGATCAAACAAACGACTTGACCTACCTCAACGACGTCGCCTTCCTCGGCTTTCAAAGTGATGATACCCGCTTCTTCAGCAGGCAACTCAAGCGTTGCTTTATCAGAGTCTACCTCTGCAATCGCTTGATCTTTTTCTACGTAATCGCCGTCACTAACTAACCATGTGGCTATTTCAACTTCCGTGATCGACTCGCCTGGTGAAGGCACTTTCATTTCTAACATATCTCTATGACTTAGATGCTAAATACTCGTTCTACTGTTTCGCGTTGACGTTGCAGTGCGACCTGGTTCGATCCACTTGCGGTTGAGGCGCTCGGCGCCGGTGACACCAGCGTCAACTTCTGGTGCATTTGCCACAACATGTACGTCCATGCGCCCATGTTAGCTGGCTCCTCTTGCGCCCAGATGTGCTGGGTCGCGTTCGGGTATTTATCGACTTCTTCTTTGATCGCGATGTCGTCCAGCGGATACAGCTGTTCGATACGGACCAGAGCAACGTCGTTTGCTTGCTGTGCTTCGCGTTCCTCCAAAAGCTCGTAGTAGAGTTTTCCAGAACAGAACACGACTTTCTTCACATCAGCAGCCACTACATCGTGGTCTGGAATAATCGGCTGGAAAGTTCCTTGTGCCAATTCCTCCATGCTGCTTTTCACCTTCGGGTGACGCAACAACGACTTCGGTGACATCACTACTAATGGGCGGCGGAAATGACGCTTCTGCTGTCTACGCAACAGGTGGTAGAAGTTTGCAGGAGTTGTGGCATTCGCTACCGTCATGTTTTCCTGAGCACAAAGCTGTAGGAATCGCTCAAGACGCGCGGAGCTGTGCTCGGCACCTTGACCTTCATAGCCGTGTGGCAAGAGCAACACAAGACCGTTTTGTACTTTCCATTTGTCTTCGGCTGCAGAAAGGAATTGGTCAATCATGATCTGAGCGCCATTCGCGAAATCGCCAAACTGTGCCTCCCAAATCGTGAGTGTATCCGGTGCTGCCATGGCATAACCGTAGTCAAAACCCATCACGGCGTATTCACTCAGCAGCGAGTTGTAGATCGCGAAACGACCTTCTTTGCCTGGGAATTCGTTCAGTAAGCTCACTTCCTCTTCACTGTCTTCCACCTTCAAAATAGCGTGACGGTGTGAGAAGGTTCCACGTTCGACATCTTCTCCAGAAATACGTACGTTAAAGTCCTCTGCGAGCAGTGACCCGTAGGCCAACAACTCTGCCATACCCCAGTCGACACTGTTCTTGGTAGCGACTTGTTCGTAACGGTCCTTCATCAAACGCTCCGTTTTGCGCAAGAAATTCTTGCCCTCAGGAAGCGTCGAGATGTACTTACCGATGTCTAGGAGTCGATCCAGCTCGAAAGTGGTGTCGACAGGAGTCAACATCTCACCCGGCTCAGCGCCTGGGTAGTCGGTCCACTCTTCCTCCATAAACGGAGTGATGACGTTGCGTTCGATTTTCTTCGACTCGTCAAAGTCGACTTCAAGCATCGCTTTGAACTCGTCTTGCATTTCTTTCACCATCGACTGTGTCGCCACTCCTTCTTTCATCAGCTTTTCAGCATAGATTTCGCGTGGATTCGGGTGCTTAGAAATGGCTTTGTAGAGCTGCGGCTGCGTAAAGCGTGGCTCATCGCCTTCGTTGTGGCCGTATTTGCGGTAACACAATAGGTCAATGAAAATATCTCTTTGGAAGCGCTGGCGGTATTCGATCGCTAAGCGCATCGCGTGTACCAATGCTTCAGGGTCGTCGCCATTTACGTGCAATACTGGAGCGAGAATCACCTTGGCGATGTCGGTACAGTACGTGGACGAACGGGCGTCGAGATAATTGGTCGTGAAACCCACCTGGTTGTTGATGACAATATGAAGGGTCCCGCCGGTCTTGTAACCGTCTAATGTTTCCATCTGAACCGTCTCGTACACAATACCTTGAGCGGCTATTGCAGCATCACCGTGGATGAGAATAGGCAACACTTTCTGACCGTTGCTGTCGTAGTCTTTGTTGATCTTCGCGCGTGCGATACCTTCTACTACTGGGTCTACGGCTTCAAGGTGTGACGGGTTCGGCGCGATGTTCATTTTCACCTGCTTACCGTCGATCGTCGTGTGCATCGTGGTGTGTCCCAAGTGGTATTTCACATCACCATCGATGGTCACATCATCAAACGCCTTGCCTTCGAATTCTGAGAAAATTTGTCTTCTCGGCTTGCCGAAAACATTCGTCAGCACGTTCAAGCGACCGCGGTGTGCCATACCCAAAACAAACTCGCTCACACCGTGTCGTGCACCGTGATTCACCGCTTCGTCTAAGCCTGGAATAAGAGATTCTGCACCCTCGATCGAGAAGCGCTTCTGTCCTACAAATTTTGTATTCAAGAAAGACTCAAAGCTCACCGCTTGGTTAAGCTTGTGAAGCACCTGCTTCTTCTCATCGATGCTGAGCTTCGGCTGGTTATCGTCTTTGTGGATCCAATTTTTAATCCAAGTCCGACGTTCCGGATCACGGATATAGTTGTATTCCACACCGATGCTCTGGCAATAGATGTTCTCGAGGTGCTCGATGATCTTGCGCAGCGTTCTCGGTCCGTTAGCACCTACTTCAGTAGCCGCTTTAAATTCTGTATCTAAATCCTCTTTGGAAAGGCCAAAGTTTTCGAGCGCTAAAGTAGGCTTGTATTCACGGCGGTCACGAACCGGGTTCGTGTGCGTGAACAAGTGTCCTCTTGA
>CATITW010000392.1 GCA_949547975.1 Cryomorphaceae bacterium
GGCAGTGGTCTGTACGTCGTCCCTAGATTTAGGCGTGGATTTTAGGCCCGTGGATTGCGTGATACAGATCGGCTCCCCGAAAGGAGTGAGTCGCTTTGTGCAGCGTGCAGGCCGCTCAGGGCACCGACCAGAGGCGACGTCGAAAATCCACTTTGTGCCGACGCATGCCCTGGAATTGCTGGAATGTGCCGCACTGCGCAAGGCCGTGGCACTGAAGACCAACGAAGATCGAATGCCATATATCCGCAGCCTTGATGTACTGATCCAGTATATGGTGACTCTCGCGGTCAGCGATGGCTTCCGCAGCGGAGAATTGCTTCAGGAGATCCGTCAGAGCGTGAGTTTTAACAGTGTGAGCGACGAAGAATGGTCGTGGTGTTTGGACTTTATTGTGCGCGGCGGACAGAGCTTAGAATCGTATGAAGATTTTCACAAAGTAGTGCTCGAGGAAGGCGTGTACAAAGTGGTTTCTCGTAAGGTGGCGATGCGTCATAAATTCAACATCGGCACGATCGTAAGTTCGACACTCGTTAAGGTGAAGTTGCAGAGGGGCAAGTTTTTAGGACAAGTAGAAGAGTGGTTCATCAGTAAGTTGAGCCCGGGAGACACGTTCTGGTTTGCAGGACGTTGTTTAGAGCTTGTTCGGTTCAAGGGCGTGGAGGCGACTGTGTGCTTGTCGAAGCAGAATAAGGGTCAGGTGCCTAGTTTTATGGGCGGGCGGATGCCGCTAAGTGCAGAGCTGGGTCATTTCCTGAGAGAAAAGTTCGAAGAAAGTAGCACGCGAGATAGCTTTGAGGATGTGGAATTGGCGATGATTCAACCGATCATCCGTTTGCAGAAAGAGCGCAGTATCGTTCCTTCACGCAACCAATTTTTGATCGAATACCTCGAAGATACAGAGGGCCATCACCTGTTTGTGTACCCGTTTGAAGGGCGTTTGGTTCATGAAGGACTGGCTTCTTTGCTCAGTTATCGATTAGGGCTTTTTGCCCCTCAGACCTTCTCTATTGCGATGAACGACTATGGGTTTGAGCTGATGAGTGATCAGCCTATTCCGATCGAAGACGCCTTGGATAGTGACATTTTCTCGGTGGAAGATTTGCGGACGGACCTCGTGAGTAGTTTGAACGAAAGCGAGATGATGCAGCGGAGGTTCCGGGACATTGCGCAGGTTTCGGGTTTGGTGTTCACGGGGTATCCGGGGAAAAACATTACCACGAAGCAATTGGTCAATTCTACCAAGCTGATGTATGAAGTTTTTCGAGATTACGATCCGGACAACTTGCTGTTGCGTCAGGCGGATGAAGAGGTGCACGACTTTCAGCTTGAGGAGGCACGTATGCGCGCTGCACTGGACAGAATCGCTACGCAATCGACCGAATTTGTGCGCATCGACAAGCCCACTCCGCTCTCGTTTCCGATCCTTGTAGACCGACTTCGTGAGACCATTGGAAGCGAGTCTTTGGCCGAGCGCATCAAGCGCATGCAGCTAGATTTCGGCTAATAAAAAAACCCGCACCTTCAGGGAGAAGATGCGGGCTCTAATGGAATTAAAGTACTCGTACTGTTTTAGTTCTGGAAGGCGCCAGCTGCAGCGACGTAACGCTGGTAGAAGCTCTGCGTGTTTTCCGCGTCAAACTGCTGGATGTTTCTAAACAACATCTGATAGAACTGTAGATTCGTTTGCCACTCTTGCTGCGCTCTACGCTTGTCCTCGCGAGAGAACGAAGCATAATAGTTAAGCTCATCGTCGAGGTGCTGTGCAAAGTTGTCGGTGAGTGCACGTGCCTTGTCCATCGCTCCGGCGCGGTAGTACGCGTCGATCACCCCGAACAGGAAGTAGTTGTAGCCAAATTTCTCGGTAGGCATTTTTTCCATGGCAAAGTCGAGCGTTTCAATCGCTTTCGCGTTGTTGCCTTCCGCAATGAACTCATTGGCCAAACGACCAAAAATCGTACGTAGGTTGTAGCTCAAACGGCGGTTCGTTTCGTCTAGGTAGACGTCTGGAAGTTCCATGTTTCCGTAGCTGAATTTGTTGATCAGGTTGTCGTACATGATCTCCGTGTTCACCTTACCGTAATCGATTCCAGAGGCTCCAGATTTGTGTAATAC
>CATITW010000393.1 GCA_949547975.1 Cryomorphaceae bacterium
AAGCCTTTGAAGACGAGGAGACGATCGACAAAGATTTTGACGGGGAAGCCCTCGAAGACTAACAGCTTTGTGTAATTTGGTCGTATGAAAGTACGCCTCCCCCTCTTTGTATTTCTCTTTTTAGCCCTAAACCTGACGGCTGTAGGGCAGCGCGTTTTTATCCCGGAACAGGGTGAAGGAATCAGTTTTAACGTGTCTTCACTTTCGGTAAATGGCGCACCTGCTGGGTTTGACCCGGCCCCTATGGCCAATTCTATCGAGATCCAACTCCTCCGTGAGCACATCTTCGGACTCTCGCACTTTTCCATCGCCTCCGGACTAGGATACAGCGGTCAATACTACCACGGGAACTTGCACATCGAAGTCGACGAATCGGGCAACCAGTCCTTGATCGACCTAAGCGGGACAGACTACAAAGCCAACCGCTTCGCCACCGAATACCTCGATGCTGTAGCCGAACTCCGCTACCGCGGCCGTGCAAACAAAAAGGGAAGGTACAACCGCTTCTACCTCGGTGGACTAGCAGGATACTGTACGAACGCCTATTCCTACTTCAACTCAGAACAGCTTCGCGTAAAATTTTACAACATTAAAGGCTTCAACCCCATACGTTACGGCGTCTACGTGAAAGCAGGGCGCGGTCCCATCAATCTCTACGCCTTTTACGGGCTCAGTCCGCTAGTCACCTCAGGAGCAATGCTCACAGATTGGAGCAACGCCACGAGTCAAAATGTAGGTTTGAGTATTCTTCTGTAACGAGAGTTACTTCTACTTCAACGGCACGGCAGAACACGCCTCGCCGTAGCTGATTTTCTTGGCAATTTTCTTCAAAATAGAAGTCACCTGTACATACGCATCTTGCGGTACGCGCGGGTCGCCACACCCTTTCACTATCACCGGTTTCCCTTCCAAACTACTAAAGTCATACGTGCTCAAGGCTTCCCGATAGTACAGGCTGTAAAATTCGGGTGTACTCGCGGCCCAGATCGCAGGTACTCCCGCGTCGCTGAGTTTGGACGCTACAAGCAGCGCCGCCCAAGCAGGCAGTATGGCATCTGTCGAGCAGAAAAGTCGTACGACGCTACCCTCGAAAGTCGTATAGTCAACCTCCTTGAGGGCACTTCTGAATGCTTTTTCACGCAGGATGAAGCCGCCTTCCAAGAATTGGGCAATATCGAGATCCTGAACCTTCGCAGGCATCACATCTTCAAGGTTGAAGGTAACTAGCGGACTTTGGTCTACTTTGTTGATGATCTCGTCACTCATATCCTTACGCGTTGTGGGTGTAATCTCTGAAAAATTCTTGATTTTCCTCGGTGCGTAGTCCTTCAAACACAAAACCAATTTTAGACGGTACAATCGGCGCCGATAGACGTTCGTTGTGCCAAGCCTCGTACGTTTCGAAATCTACTGCCTGACGCGTTTCTAGCGCTTCAAACAACCCAAGTGCCGCAACCTTATCCCAACCAGGCTCTACAGTCCCTTGGAACACTTTTGCCTTACTTCCGGAGCCATAGCCCATGAACCCGACGGTTTTTCCTTCGAGCGCTTCACCTTTTTGGGCAGCATCACACAACGTGCTGAGCAATCCCATAAAGATCGAAGCGGTATACATGTTTCCGATCAAACTAGACGCTCGCTCTGCTGGGGCAAGTGCCTTGGCTACATAACTGCGGTAATAGGCACTTTTGCTAAACGCTTTGACCCACGCCTTAGCTTCTTCTTTATCGCTCGGCTGATCTCCACCCATGGCTTCGACGACCTCGTCCCAGCTTCCGTTCGCTTTCATCCAGTCCAAATAAAAGTTTACGAGCATACGGCGTCCCTGAAACGCATACGGCAAGTGCATCACGACTTTTTCCCAATCCAGTGCAGGATTCACCTGCTCCTGAGTAGCAAAATGTACGAGCGCTTCTTGAATGCGACCCACATAAGCACTGTTGCTGTACTGTCCGTCAAAAACGGGCTCCTCGACATAGGCGCGCAACATGCGGTTGCCTCCCCAGAATCCGTCCGCTTGGAGTAATTTTTCTTCGGCTTGTTCTTCGGTAATCGTCTGACCGAGCAGCGCTGCGGCTTCCACCAAAACACTCGCTTTGGTATAGGTTCTGCGCGGCTTGAAGAAATCGCGTTCTCCTTTGGTAGCTACACCTATGGCGGTTCCAAGACTGATGATGTCCGGATCCGCGCTCACCAGCAATGCAACAGCCCCTGCACCTTGGGTATATTCCCCTGTAGAGTTGAGGTCATATTTGGCAAGATCTGAGGCCACCACGATCGCTTTTTTACCGGGATGTTGTTTAACGTACAAACAAGCGTTCTCTAAAGCATCCACTGCACCGATACACGCAAAAGTCATATCTACGGCGTCGACATTGCGCAAACACGCAGCACCGTAACGGCCTGCGAGCGATTGTTCGACGAGATCTAAAATGTAGGTAGCTGTAGGTTTTGCACTGTCTAGGGCACTTTCAGTACCGAGGTACAATCTACCGACAGTAGATGGGTCGAGCTGTTCTTGTTCGAAGAGTCGTGCAACGGCGTTGGCACCCATAGAGGCGGCATCTTCGTCTACGTCCGGGAAGGACATCGAAGTAAGCCCAAGGCCTTTGTTGAGCTTTGCATATTCGATCCCGCGCGCGTCGGCGAGGGCTTCAATAGGTAGGTAGTGTTGTGGTACGTAGTACGAAATGGCGTCTATTCCAATCTTCATCTTGGCGGATGGTTTTAATCAGTATTCAATAAATCGCCCATAAATCTGCGATTTGGGCGACTAAATAACGAATACCTTAACGATTTGTGGCGAAAAAGGTTTTGGTTTTAGCACATCTTTAATAGAGGTGCTGCAAGCGAATGTGTGTTAGAGCATTCCGAGCTCGAGCATAGCCTCTTCACTCATCATGCTTTTGTCCCAAGGCGGGTCGAACGTAATCTCTACTTCAACCTCGTTTACGCTGTCCAGCGCACGAGACTTTTCCTTCACTTCCTGCGGTAAACTTTCGGCTACCGGACAGTTCGGCGAGGTCAAGGTCATGAGGATATGCACATCCCGCTCCGTGCTCACTTTTACGTCATAGATCAAGCCAAGCTGGTAGATGTCTACGGGGATTTCAGGATCGAAAATGGTGCACAATACGCCCACGACTTCCTCACCAATTTTTTGCATTTCGCTATGTGTCAACTCCTCACTCATGATCGCTCTTTTTTAGCATTTATCCGGCGTAAGCCAGTGCGTAATATTTCATTTGTTTCACCATGCTCATCAAACCGTTTGCACGTGTTGGACTCAGGTGGTCTTGCAAACCGATCTCTTTCAAAAAACCAAGGTCCGCCTTGGCGACTTCTGCCGCTGGCTGATCGTTAAACACCTCTACAAGCAAAGCGACAATCCCTTTGGCAATGATGGCATCGGCATCGGCTTTAAAAAGAACATGATCTCCCTTTTTCTCCGCCTTGAGCCACACCTTACTCTGGCACCCTTGTACGAGCTGATCTTCAGATTTCTCCTCCTCAGCCAACAGCGGCAACGTACGCGCGAGCTCGATGATGTAGTTGTATTTGTCCATCCAATTGTCAAAGAAATCAAATTCTTCAACGAGTGCTCTTTGGCGTTCACTAATGGTGTTTACTGTCATCGTTTCCTTGTTTAATTGAACCCATTTACTAACGCAGCATGCTAACCGCTTTCTCAAGCGCAGCCACAAAAAGGTCAACATCTTCCTTGGTGTTGTAGCACGCGAAACTAGCGCGAGCCGTTCCTGCAATGCAAAACGCATCCATGATCGGTTGGGTACAGTGCTGACCGGTACGCACGGCGACGCCTTGCTGATCCAAAAGCACTCCCAGATCATATGGGTGGGTACCTTCCACTAAAAAGCTCAACACGCTTGCCTTGTGTTTCGCATCGCCGATCACTTTGAATCCTTCAACCCCACGGGTGCGTTCTAGTGCGTATTCGAGCAGCATGTGCTCGTGCTGTGCAATCGCTTCAACCCCCACTTCATTGATAAAGTCCAAGGCCGCTCCGAAGCCGATCACCCCCTCGATGTGTGGGGTACCCGCTTCAAACTTGTGCGGAATATCGGCATAGGTACTTTCTTCCATGCTTACGGTTGCGATCATTTCACCACCACCTTGGTGCGGTGGCAATTCTTCGAGTCGCTCACGTCTCCCGTACAACACACCTAGTCCTGTAGGGCCGTACATCTTGTGCGAGGATAGGGTAAAGAAATCCACACCCCATTCTTGCACGTCTACTTTGGCGTGCGGTCCGCTTTGGGCGCCGTCTACGAGCGTCCAAGCACCGACCTGCTGTGCCTTGCGAAGCAGCTGCTCCACGGGATTGATCGTTCCCAGCGCATTGCTGATGTGATTAAACGCAACCAGCGCTGTGTTCTCATCAATCAAGCCGTCAATCTGATCTAGTACAAGCTCCCCATTCTCGTCCATGGGGAAATAGCGCAATTCAGCTCCAGTGCGTTGACACAGCATTTGCCAAGGCACGATGTTACTGTGGTGCTCTAAAGCCGTGATCACAATGTTCTGACCTTTCTCAACGAGGGTAGTCATCCCTGAGGCTACAATGTTGATGCTGTCGGTGATGCCACGGGTGAAGATGACTTCGGCAACCTCACGTGCATTGATGTGCGCACGTACAGATTCCCGAACACCTTCCATAGCATCAGTTGCGCGCTGACTCAGCGTGTGCACACCGCGGTGTACGTTTGCATTGTAGCGCAGATAGTAGTCTGAAATGGCTTCGATAACGCGCAGCGGTTTCTGTGCCGTTGCCGCATTGTCTAGATAGACGAGCGGTCTTCCATGAATCTCTTGATTGAGAATGGGGAATTGGGCACGGATTTGCTGAACGTCGTAGGCCATATTACAGGGCAAATTCTAGATTGATTCCTAATTTCTCAGCGATCACCGCATTCAAGCGCTTCTCCAGCTGAGGGATTTTCACGTATTCTAGCGCATCCGAAGCAAAGGCGTAGGTCATCAAACCTTCCGCCTCGCGTTTTGGAATACCTCTAGAACGCAAGTAAAAGAGTGCGTTTTTATCGAGCTGGCCGATCGTACATCCGTGCGAACATTTCACGTCATCTGCGAAGATTTCGAGCTGCGGTTTGGTGTCCACTTTAGCTTTGTCGCTGAGCAAAATATTATCATTCTGCTGGAACGCATTGGTCTTTTGTGCTTTCTGACGCACCATCACTTTCCCGTTAAAGACGCTATGGCTCTTTCCAAGGTAAATCCCCTTGTAAAGTTCACGCGAGTAACAGTTTGGTTCGATGTGATCCACTAGC
>CATITW010000394.1 GCA_949547975.1 Cryomorphaceae bacterium
GCAGTTCTGGCAGCAGCGGAACAAGTGGATACCATCGAAATGGGAGATTTGGGCGTTTACATACCGACAGAATTGGTCCGTAGCACTGCCTTTATGACCAACTCAGTGTTCCACAGTTACAGAAGTGAGACCGACATGATGCGCTATCTAAAGTCGCTCGAACGTAAGGATCTCGCGCTAAACCACAGCATGATTTCTTTGGGATCATGTACGATGAAATTGAACGCAGCTTCTGAGATGATTCCGTTGTCAAGCGGTTCATGGAACAACCTTCACCCGTATGTACCGGTAGAACAAGCAGCGGGTTACATGCAGGTGATCGAGGAGTTAGAAAAGGATCTTGCTGAAATCACAGGTTTTGACGCTACCTCGTTGCAACCAAACTCTGGAGCACAAGGGGAGTACGCGGGACTTATGGTCATTCGTGCTTACCACCAGGCGAATGGTGATCACCACAGAAATATCGCATTGATTCCTTCATCAGCGCACGGAACAAACCCAGCTTCTGCAGTGATGGCAGGAATGAAAGTGGTCGTTGTAGCCTGTGATGAGAATGGAAACATCGACGTAGATGACTTGCGTGCAAAGGCAGAGCAGTATAGCGAAACACTTGCGTCGCTGATGATTACGTATCCATCTACGCATGGAGTATTCGAAGCGAGCGTTAAGGAAATCACATCCATCATCCACCAGCACGGTGGCCAAGTTTACATGGACGGTGCCAACATGAATGCACAGGTAGGTCTGACCTCACCAGGGCTGATCGGCGCCGATGTATGTCACTTGAATTTGCACAAAACGTTTGCCATTCCTCACGGGGGTGGTGGTCCTGGTATGGGTCCAATCTGTTGTAAAGCACATTTGGCTCCATTCCTTCCAAAGCACACGGTGATTGACATGGGTGGTGAGCAAGGCATCTCTAGCATTTCTGCAGCACCTTGGGGTTCTGCATTGATCTTGTTAATCTCGTATGCTTACATCAAGATGCTAGGAAGTGAAGGGTTGACGGACAGCACGAAATATGCCATCCTTAACGCGAACTACATCAAGGAGCGTCTTGCAGGGAAATTTGACGTGCTCTACACCGGCGAAAACGGCCGTTGTGCGCATGAGATGATCTTGGATTGTCGTCCATTCAAGCGTGATGCGGGCATCGAAGTAACCGACATCGCCAAGCGTTTGATGGATTACGGATTCCATGCGCCTACAGTGAGTTTCCCAGTAGCGGGTACCGTTATGGTGGAGCCGACTGAGTCAGAAGGCCTTCCGGAGCTGGATCGTTTCTGCGAAGCCATGCTGAGTATTCGTGAAGAGATTCTCGAGATTGAGAACGAAAGCGCGGACGGGAAAAACAATGTCTTAAAGAACGCTCCACATACTCAATACATGATTTGTGGTGATGCTTGGGACTTCCCATACACCCGTTCGAAAGCTGGTTTCCCACTGCCGTTTGTGAGTGATAACAAGTTCTGGCCTACCGTGCGTCGCGTTGACGATGCGTATGGAGACCGCAACTTGGTTTGTACTTGTGAACCGATAGAAAGCTACATGGAAACGGCGGAGGCATAGTCTCTACGAACCGTTTTAACATACAACACCCCCTGAAAGAGCTTCTTTCAGGGGGTGTTTTTTTTGCGTTGGATGGTTATTTGAGCAGGTACGCTGCCTCTAAGCACCTATTTCTCGGACATCTGCGCCAGTGGGTTTTTGGAACAGCGCCAGATCAAAGTGACGCGTTGCGGCATAGAGATGATCGAAAATATCGGCCATAATGCCTTCGTAGATTGCCCAATCCGTAGTGTTGGTAAAGCAGTACACCTCAACAGGAATACCTTCGGTAGTCGGTTGGAGTTGACGCACCATAAGGGTGTGTTCCGTGTTGATGCTCTTGTGGTTTTTTAGATAAAACTCGATGTATTTGCGGTACAGACCTATATTCGTTTGGCGGCGACCGTTCAATAAACTCGCGCCCTTTGTAGCCTTAGCGCCGTTCGTTGCGTCGATTTCCTGCTGGCGTTCGGCCATGAATCCTGAGATCAGATCAATCTCTTGCAGACTGTCCTTGAGTCCTTCATCGAGGTGTCGAATCGAGGTGATGTCGATGTGTATGTTGCGCTTGATGCGTCGTGCACCTGTATCTGCCATACCGCGCCAATTCACGAAACTATCGCTTACAAATGCCGTAGCAGGCACTGTACTAATGGTCTTGTCGAAGTTTTTAACCTTCACCGTTGTGAGATCGATGCTGAGTACATCGCCATCCACGCCGTATTGTGAAAAAGTGATCCAATCGCCGACTTTCACCAGGTCGTACATGTGTATCTGAAAATTGGCAAGCAGTCCTTTGATGCTGTCTTGAAAGACCAAGATTAAAATGGCCGTGGTCCCGGCAAAGGCGCCGAGAATCGCACCGGCTGAGGTTCCTGTCAGCAAGCTAAGTACGGCTATGGCCGCCGCAAAAAACGCCAATAAACGTACCACTTGACTTATGGTACGTATTGGAGTGTTCGTGTATTTATCGTTTTGACTTAGCCAATTCTCGAGTGCGCGCAAGGTGCGGTTGATCAGACTCACGCCAAGCACAATCGTGTAGAGCACGATTATCTTTTCGATCACCGGAATGACGCCAGGGACATCATTAAAAATGTAGGGCAAACTTTGGAACACGATCCCCGCTGGAACCAGGTGGGCCAAATTTTTGAAGACACGTTGCTCGTAAAAGTAATCGTCCCAAGTCGCCTTCGTGCGTTTCACAGCAGCGTGAATCACGCGAACGAGAATTTTGCGCGAAAGAAAATCGGCCAGTAACGAGATCAGTGTAAGTAAGACGATATCGATACCGAGAACCGTCCATTCGATCCAATATTCAGAAACATGTTGTTGGCGCAACCAATCGCTGGCCCAATGCATTTGATCCATTAGTACGGGTGAAATAGGGTTATGCTGTCAAATCTAATTGAAGTTGCATAAAAATACCCTAAACCGTACACAGTCGTGTCGTCTTGTCTTCTAATGTTCCCAATTTGTGGGCTGTAAGGCACGCTAAATAGTCCGCCACCGCCGATGTTATTGCCCATAATGGTCAAATAATCGAACATGCCCTTACTCACCGTGCGCGTTTCATAAGCAATGTTGATCAGCGTATCGCGGTACACGGTGTATGGAGGGCCGATGAAGTTGAATCGACTGATCTGCGGTCCTTCAATAAACTGCTCATCGTCAAAGATGTTAATGCTCGAGTTCAAGCTCATTTCAGTTTCCTGAGGCGTTTGCGGCCCAAACGGTCCCTGCGGCGCATACACTTTGGTCGTCCAGTAGTTCTTGATCCAGTACGCATTTCCTCTACCCACAGGGTCGTTCCACAGCGCATAAGGGCTGTAAAAAGAAGAATCCGCATCGGCATAAAACACAGAGTCACCGGTTCTGAAATCTACCCAGCTGCTGTCGTCTTCCAAAATCTGGAACATGGGCGAGAGGAAGCTAAACGGAGCATTCACAACGTCCAGAGTACTTTCCCAAACACCCGTAGCATCCCCGTATCCAGTAGGTACATCGATGATTAAGCTATATCCTTGGCCTACTTCGGCAAGAAGGGTGGTGTCTTCATAGCGGCCAGCGCTCACTTCAGTAAGTGAGGCAACAAGGCTGTCGTTTTTGTATACCTCAACCTGAGCACCTGAGATAAGTGTTGCGTCCTCGGTAGCGAGGTAGGGAGAGCTGATGGCAAGGTTCAAATAGGTACCTGTACCCGGTAAATCCGTTACTGCACCACTTGCGGAAACCAAAGCGGCTCCATCGTAAGCGTCAGTTTTTACTTTATCAGTAACATCAATCTCACACGAAGTAAAGGCGATGCTCAGTAGGCTTAATGCTATAAATTTCTTCATGATCTAGAAGTCTAGGTTGTAAGTAATGGTTGGGATGGCGGTGGCGAAGATGGAGAGTTGCGTCGCCTTGGTTTGACCCGTAGCTACGCCGTTATCGTCCACTTCCTCTTCGAAGAAAATACTAAAGGCATTCTTACGGGCATACGCATTGTACACACCGACGTTCCAACTGCCTTTCCAGTCGCGGTCCTTTTTGTTAGGTATAGAAATATCCATACTCAGATCCAGTCTGTGGTAGGCGGGTGTACGGCTGTTATTTCTACTCAGTGCGAACGGGTAGATGATACCTTCAAATTCACTGCGCGCCTCAGGATACGTGTACGGCTTTCCTGTCTGGTAGATGAACGAACCTGAGAAGCTGATGTTCGGCTTCCAAGCATACGCAGCAACGATCGCGATGTCGTGCGGTTTGTCTTGTGCAGCAGAATACCACTCTCCAAGGTTGATCCACTCGTCAGGCGTTGCACCTAGGTCTACCTGAAGCTCAGAACGGCTATAGGTGTAAGCAATCCAACCGGTCAGCTGTCCAACTTTCTTGTCCAGCTGCATCTCAACACCGTAGCTTCTTCCGCGACCGGTCATCAGAGCAACCTCGATGTTATCCACTCCCGTAGGCTGAGCACC
>CATITW010000395.1 GCA_949547975.1 Cryomorphaceae bacterium
AGGGACCAGTGGAGTCGTTCGGAGAATTGGCCACCGAGGATGCGTCCGAAACCCAGGGTGAGCGCGAGAATACTGGCCATACGGATGCTGTTGTCCTCAGACAATGAGAGAACTTTTTCGTTGAAGGTCGGGAGCCAAGTCATGATGCCTTGCTCGATCATCACGTACAAAAACGCCGAAAACACGAACACGATCACCAGTAATTTTGTGATCAGTCCGAGCATGGGTTTGAACTCCTCGATGAGCTTGACTTTGCCTTGGGCTTTGGGCAATTCTGGAATGCGAATCAAGAACAAAATCGCGAGAACGACCATTGCGCCGAGCAGCAAATACACGTTCAGCCAAGCATTCGGCACACCTTCTGTATTGAAGGCTGGGAACAGGAAGTAGGCGGAGGCGACCCCAAACATGAAGATGCCCTCGACGGTGCTCATGATGGAATTGTGCGCTTTTTCACCCTCGGCGATGTGTCCGATCGATCCGTACACACTCACTTTGATCAGTCCGAAGGTTCCCCCGACGATCGCGAAGAGGATTTGTGCGGAGGAAAAACTGTTGCCCAGGTACACCTGAGCGAGGCCTACGAGCACCAGCGTTAAGCCGATGATCATGGTCTTCTTGTAGCCAATTTTAGGGATGAAGCTCGCGAACAGGAAACTCACTATCGCTACGGGCATGTCCTTAAACAGCTCTAGGGTACTGGCCTGCAGCTCCGTGACGCCGTAGTTGTTGATGCTTTTTAGGATCACAATCCCCACGCTGTTCAGCAAGATGGCGAACACGAAGAAATTTAGGTACAGCGCCCATTTGAAGGAGTTATTCATGGTCTTGTGGGTCAAGGTAAGTGGTTAAAGCAGAGTCGATAAAGGCACCGAGCGTACGCCCTTGTACCACACCAATTTCGATCGCCGGCATATAGTGAATGCCGCCATACAAGCGGGAAATAGCTGCTTCGTCTGAGGCTGCATTGAAGCTGTCGTAGGAGCGGTCGGGTAGGCCGTAGACGCGTTCGGTGGAGTCTCTGAAGGAGAATTGGTCACCGAAAACCCCGGTGAGCATGATGCCCGCAGCACCAGAAATCACGCTGTGCCCAGAGGTGTATTCCGGGAACGGCGGCGTTTGCAACAGCGGCTGCCAGCTTTCGTCGAAGTGTTCATTAATCAAGGTCTCCGGACGGACCAATTCTGAACGGTATTTCTCATCCCAGCACGAAATGAACCCATCAAAAAGTCCCGTTGCCGCGCGCAAATACGCATCGATCGTACGTTCAAAACCCAGTCCCGCCTTGCGACATGCAATGCCAGTGATGCCCATCCAATGTCCTCCGGGAGTGATTTTCTTCGTGGCAAGCATCACGTGCCCTTTGTGTACGGAGACATAGGGGTTGCAGTCCCAGAATTGGGCAATAGCTTCCTGCTCCTCAGTCAGATTGTTGACCGTATAGTACACTTCCATCAGGTCCTTGTAAAAGACAGAATTCGTATCCAGCGAAGGCGTCGGCGGGGGAACCGGCTTGAACATTTGAGCGCTGTCGAGCACCAGTGGACGGATGTTGCGCCAGTGCGGCTCGATCCCGTCCATGTAGTCTGGCGGCGTCGGTTTCCAGCGCATCGGATCGTCATTGATCTCATATTTAGTAAAGGTGCGCGTCTGGTTGTAGTTGTCCTTTGACCCCCAATCCAGGACAATTGCCGCCACTTTCGCTCCATATTCTTTAGAGAGTTTCATGCCTGCAGCACTATGATGCTCGGCCAATTTCGCCATCAACCCTTCCATGTGCTGTTCCATCCGGTCCTCCGAAAATACTAACGCTTTTCCCACGATGCCCGCAGCATGTAGTGCAGCCACTTCTGCACTAAATTCAGGATCCTTAGGCGCCTCGGCAATCACCGGGAATCCGCTGTACTGACCCGTTAACGGCTTGTAATGCTCGTTCGAAGCAGCAACGACACTGTACGCCGCAGTCGTGCTGTACACGTAAACGCGCGCTGCCACCGGTGGTGAGAAAATGTCATGTACTAGAATATCTGTAATGGCCTGGTTTACGGCTTGAAAGTCCCGCGCATAGTCGTCGTACGGTTCGCTCGGCTCCTGACAGGAGGTCAATAGCGCTAAGGCAAAAAGGGTGTGGATGAGCTGTTTCATGGGCGTAAAAAGGCGTTAAGGGTTAGCAATCGCAGTCGTAGCGTGCGATGCCGTCTTCAAAGGTGATCTCTGCGGTATCTGCGCTTTTAGGCACTAAGACCCAATTAAAACTAAAATTGTCACAAAACACGCTGTTGCAACGGCTCTCATCAAGCGTCTTTATCGCATAGCGCAAGCCCTCTGAAGTAGCGCTCACTTTGAGGTAGTTCACAGAGTAACAGCCGATCTCCGTCGTGAAGCCCACGAGCGTGTACTCACTGAAATTTATCTGGGGGTAGTTGCAATAGTCGCAGCTGTCTTGCCTTGAAAATTCCGTTAAAACCGCATAGGCACTGTCGCTACGAACGACATAACCGGTATATAGATCGATGTCGTCATCTTGATTTCTCCCGTGAAGCACGAGGTCGACTTGCTCAAGATCGGGAAGGAGATCGTAGGTCTCAAATTCTGGGTAGCTGTCGTCCCAAACACATTCTGGATCTAGGGTACAACCGGTCAGCAAGGCGCCAAAAATCAAGGCAGTAAATAGATGTTTCGTCATGGTCGAAAGGTACAAAAGTCCGTTCAAAAATTACGGCGTGACTCGCAGCACTGGGCCGTTATTCAGCAGTACCAGCAGGTCGTTTTTCACGGGAAGGAATTGACGTACCGAGCCGCGGAAGATGTACGGGGTCGGCGCGTAGGTCAGTTGCCCGCTTTCTAGGCGAAGTATGCCGCCGCAGAACGACTCTTGCGTTCCGATCGAGGTATGTACGGCGTCTGAACCGCCGGCCAGCCACACGCCGTTTTCGCTTACGAAGCTTGCGTTTATGGGGCCTTGCTGGAATTCATCGGGCAATGCTTGTTGTGAGAAATGGCCAAACTCGTTCCAGAGCACGGCGGAACCGCTAAAGCTGATGTGCAGGAGGTCCGCTCCGC
>CATITW010000396.1 GCA_949547975.1 Cryomorphaceae bacterium
ATAACTTCACCCTGGGCTTGGTCTACGCTCAGATAAATGGCACCGTCCATGTCCCAAGAATTGCGTTTGCCATAGAATCCAGAAATGGCCATCTCGCCGTCTTTCAAATCACATTCCAAACCGATGCTGTGGATAAACATGTTCTGTAAACCGAGGTCAAATTCTGAGATGTTGTTCTGATCACCGCCCGTGATTCGCATGAGTTTATACTCTACGTCACGGCCGTTCATCGATCCGGTATTGGGGGTTTCGTCGTATTTAGAGAGCACATAGACGTCGCCGGAATTGGTCACATCGAAACTCATGATGCTAAAATTTCGATCGCGATAGGTCAGCTCTATGGCGGCATTCCACTCTTCTTCAAGTTCCGCGTTGTAGATGCGGATGTAAAAACTTTCTGTCCCCTTACGCTCAAACGGAGGGTTGGTAAAAATGGCGATTTTACTGCGGTCTTGACTCAATTCTATGGTAAATCCACCTCTCGATCTGCGGCGCGAATCTAGCGTTTCAACCAGCTTCGGCTCACTTAAATTTGCGTTGGTATCAAGGGTTCTGCACAGCAGTTTACGTACATCCTGTGTGCGGTCGTAACTCTCGTAGAACAGGTATTGCACATTGTTGATCATCAAACTTTGCTTGAAATCAACACGTCTACCTTCCCATTCCCAACGTGGATTTTTCAAGAGCCAATTCTCGTCTAAACTGTACCTGTCGTAATACGCGAAATACTCATCTCTATTCCCAGCAACCAGGCCTGCTGCCGCGGGACGGTAGGTATAGAACCCTTCTTCGCCCACCTGCAACACGCGATCAAACTTCGCCCTTCTCGCATTGTATTCCGGACTCCATTCTAAGAGTGGATATGAACCCTGTGCACTGACAGTGGTTAGACCTATGAGTAGCATCCATAAAATCTGGGTGCATTTGTGACGAATTTTCATAAAAACGGTAAAGTTTTTGTACCTTAATGAGGTGTATATACTCTATTGAATGGGTAAGATACGCACCATCAGATTAAATAGACAGCCCATGCGAAGATTAATATGTATCCTGGTTTTAACCGCTTTTGCCTTTGTCGAAGTAAACGCTCAAGCCGTGGTGGTTCGCAAACGAGACCTGAACAGTTCTAGTGCCCCGATCAGTCAAAGCATTCGCTCTTCCGCGGTGAACGGCATGAACGGCGGACTCTACTACAGCAGATACAATCACGCCGTGAAACTTAGCCCCGTAGCGCTGTTCGCAGGAGACATCCCATTATCCTACGAGCGTAAGGTGAACGACTACTTCACGCTTGAAGCCGGCGTTGGGATCACCACATTCAACTTAACCGAAGACCTCATCCGTGGCTACAGCAACCGTGGCGACGGAGAAACCGTTTCGAAACTCTCGTACAGCGGCTTATTCAACGCGAAATTTTTCCCAGAAGGAAACGCCTTCCAAGACGGGTATTACGTTGCCTTTAATCTAGGCCAAAGAAACTATGCCCAAGACTTTAATACGATCAGCACCAGCACAGGCATGGACACTACGGTCAACGAAATGTTCCGCTGGTCTGACATTGGTTTCACAGTAGGTTACCAAAGCCGCCCTTCCGAGCGCATGATTCTAGACTGGTACATCGGTGCGGCGATTCGTCAAAAAAACAGAAAAACCACCGAGTACGCACAAGAGTTTGATCCAGGAAGCGGTTTA
>CATITW010000397.1 GCA_949547975.1 Cryomorphaceae bacterium
ACAGTTTCTAACAGTACCTCCATAGCATCGTGACGCACGGAATGTCCGTCACCTACATACCAGCCACTCGGGCCGCGCTGCAAGATGACCTCGGATGGCTGCTTGTCCCGGATGATGATCTTCGTGATTGCCGCAGTATCCTTCACCGCAAAGTCGTATTGGGCTTTGAGCTCCTGCATACCTTCGCTCTGTGCGGGCTGGTTGCATGAAGTCATGGTCCATAAGGCGGCGCCAATAAGGAGTAGGGATGATATCGATCTAACGTGCATATTTTCTTCTTCTGATTAAGGTGAATAGCGCAGCTGCTAAGGCGAGTATGAGCTCAGGAACAGCAACATTAAGCGTCTTCCAGTAGTTGGCGCGATTGTTCACTTGGTTTTCACTGAGCATGCGCAACTTCACATCTCTGGTACGCGTCTGCATTAGGCCGCGGTCGTCAAGCATGTAGTCTACAAGATTCAGCACTAGATCGTCGTTGCCGTATTGAATATTAGTGTACTGGTCAAAGCCAAGAGGTAGTGGCTGCCCACGCGGCAATTCAGGATTGATCAGGTTGACTTGGTTGCGGATCAAATCTCCATCACTAAAGAAAGCCATAGATGTCGGTGTACTGTTTTTGAGCTGAGGAAGTGTGGCCCCGGCCGTTTTTGGCGCAATTCTATTCGCATAAGCACTTTCGAAGCTGCCCTCGAGAAGTAGACCTGCAATGATGTCACGCGTTTGGAAGGCGCGCGGATCTGGACGGTTGTAGAGCGTCTCTAGACTGACTGTGTGCGGAGCCGGTACTCGCTTTGCATTGACAGAACTCTGCAATAAGATGTGTTTTTGTATGCCCGGGGCTTCTACAGTATCTAAAGATGAAGTGAACTCACCCTTTACCGCATTCAGATTCAAGACACTGGGGTGGTCTGTGGCGCCGAGGAGCGGGAAGTACACCCAAGGATTGATGCTGCGGCGATCGTTGATGCCTGCACAGCGCACGTCTTGAATGAGGTCGGTATTTACTCGGACGCCGTATTTGAAGAGAAGATCCGTTAAATTGAGGTCAAAATAGGTGGGATAGGCAAGAAAGTCGGGTCCGTAGCTCAAGCTGTCCATCTCAGCATGCACGCCGTCTAGGAACCAAACCAGGTGCCCTCCGCCCATCGCGAACTGATCCAACAGGTATTTGTCCATTTCGCTAAAGACTTCGGTAGGTTTCGCAACGATCGCGAGTTCAAAGGTGTTCAGTCGGCGAATCATGTCTTGAATGTCCGGCTCACCGTTCGGCAAGGCTTTGTAGGTTTCCATAGAGAAGCGCTCGACCTTGTAGTGTTCGCTCAACGCCATGCCGATGCCTGCCGTTTGAACTGCAGTAAGCTCGCCGTGGCCTGTGATCATGGCTACTTTAGGTTTGTCCTCTACGAGTAGGGCGCTCAGTGCGCGGGCGAGATTGAATTCGAGTTGCTGGATAGAGATGTTTACCTGTTCCGCAGGATCGTAGACCATTACATCTTCCAGTAAAATGGCTACTTCTTCTTTTTCGCGATAGCTCATCATGGCTGCTGGAAATACATTGAGCACGCTTTGGCCGTCTTTGGAGGCGACTTGGAGTTGAACGGCGTTGATACCCTTTGTGGCCAATTGATTTTTGAATTCTTGTGCTTTTTCGACTTGATTCGGGTTAATAAATTCGAAAAACACATTGCCGTTTCTCGCACTCCACTCCTCGAGCATGTAACGGGTTTCCAATTTCAAACGCTCGAAACCTGCAGGGAATTGGCCCTCGAGGTATACCTTGATCAGTACCGGCTCTTCGATGCCATCGAGCAATTCTTCCGTACCGCTGCTCAGGGAATAGCGCTTTTCTTCGGTGAGGTCAATGCGCTCAGGGAAAAGATAACAGACCAAAACCACAAGCGTTGCGGCAGCGGTAAATTTCCCGGCGTCCAACCAAGGGGAACGCAAGTGGCCGCGCCCCACTAAGGCGAGTGTGCCGCCTAAAAACAAGAGGACGAGTGCCACGAAATAGCCTAAATCACGGAAGTCAAGAACACCGCGAGAGAGGCTGATGTAATGCTCGTTGATGCCGAATTGGCGCAGGGTTAACTCCCAACCTGAAAATTTGTACAAATCTGCTAAGGCTTCGAATCCTAAGTAGAGTGCCATATTGAAGGCCACCCCGAGGACGAATGCGACGACGTTATTGGTGGTGAGTGCGCTGGCAAAAACAGATACCGCGGTGTAGGCTGCACCTAAAAGAAGCAATCCAATGAATGAGCCTACTGCTGCGCCCCAGTCCAAGTTTCCTACTGGTGAACCCAAAGCGCTCATGCTGTAGAGGTAGATCAGCGTCGGGAGGATGGACAATAGGACTACCGCAAATGTTCCTAGAAATTTTGCAAGGACAAGCGATGGCGTTGAGATGGGGCGGACGATGAGCAATTCCATCATGCCCGATTTTAATTCATCACTGAACACGCGCATGCTCACCGCTGGAATTAAGAATAAAAACACCCAAGGTGCGAGCCCGAAATAATTGGTCAAAGAGGCATATCCGCCTTCCAACAGATTGAATGGGCCGTTGAATACCCATAGCATTAAGCCGTTGATCAGCAGGTAGATACCGATGATTAAATAGCCTAAAATTCCTGAGAAATAGACCTTAAGTTCTTTCTGAAGTTGTGCTATCATGGTGTTGCTTCTGCTAATTCTTCCAGGGTCCAAGCGTCTGGTTTGTCGTAAAATAGCGCCTTAGTACGTGGCCAAACCGCTCCAAATAATTCGCTCTTGCGGTATGCGTTCAAATCCGCTTCAGCGCTCCACTGGCTGTAGGTAAAATAATGTCCCTCGCCTCGAAGCATTTTCACCCCGAAACATCCGTTCTGCGCTGCAATTTTGTCCTTCGAAGTTTCAAAAATGCGTTCAAATTCCGCACCCTGTTCACTTGCTGGATCTATCGCCAATTTTACAATGCGTGTGATCATACCAAATCTATTCGCACCCAATCGTTAATCTTCAATCCCAAAAGCTGATTGCTGCCTTTGATGTGCTCGCCACCGCTCTTTCCTACGATCACACAAAGCATGCCGTATTCATCCCAGTGTGCCGCGATCGCGGACTGAGGAACATCCGCTCGACGCTCGTAAATCTTTGGTATGCTTCTGTTGCGTACAGTCTCCACTGTGGCCCTACGTCCTTGCTGATGCGTTGCAAAAAGAGCTTTGGAAATATTCGTAACACACGTTCCAAGGTGATCCACATAGACAATGTGTCCACTGATCGCGTGCTGTGAAACTGCCGGTTGGCTTTCTTTCAAATTTTTCACTTTGGTCAGCGCGGGACCCAACATTTCGAGCTTACCGCCTTCGGTGAGATGGGCGGTGGCTGCAGCGAATAAGTCGAATACGTCCGACGGATCGATCCCCCGAATGTCTAGAACGCGTGCACCCGTGATTTTCTTTCCGCGCAGTACGCTCGTGAGAATTCCGTTGTTGGCGGCAATAAAAAATTGGCCAGCTGAGCGCAAACAGATGTACTCTATTCCCTCCTTTGGCGCTGATCCCACGAATACACAATGTACGCTTCCAGCTGGAAATTCCTGATGGGTCCTGCGTAACATAAAGGCCGCCTCCGTTAAGTTGTACGGCTCCACGAGGTGAGAAATATCCACCAGCAACGGCGCGGCAATCCTGCGAATAAAACGCGATTTTGCCAAGGCCACTGTAGTGTCCCTTAAACCAAAATCAGAAGTTAATGTAATGACCGCCATAGATCGCTAAGTTGTGCGCCTTGAGTATTGGTGAAAATGTAGTTACTTTGTCAAAAGTAAGGCAATTCCGCCTTCGATTATCGTACTCAACCAAGCAGT
>CATITW010000398.1 GCA_949547975.1 Cryomorphaceae bacterium
GCGCTTGCTGTTACAGCGGTAAAAGCGAATGCGACGGTAAGTAGTAGCTTTTTCATTTCGTAGTATTAATAACTTATGTTCACTCAAAGGTAATTGAATTTACATACGATTAAATACTACATACTAATACTTACGCTTTTGTGAAAGGAATTTTAAATCCTATGCCATATTGAAGTCCGTGCCGAGGGAATGGCGTCGTAGAATAGAGGTTATAGACATACTTCGCGTTAGCACTTATTAACGGTGTTAATGGTAGGTCTATACCGGCATTCATGAAGGCTAGACCTGCTCCATTCCAAAGATTAATTCCACCACCGGCTCCAGCTCCCACCTGAGTTTCTACGTAGAGGTAACCCGGTTGATACCGAATGCCAAATAACCCTTCTGCATACGCTCCTCTCATATCGGTAAAGGCCCAGTAGCTTTCTCCTCGAAATGAGAAATTTGATTTCTTGTACAATTGAAACGCGATCCCCAGGTTCGAAAAGCCCTGATCACCTAAATACGTGCGAATGCTACTTTCTGCTTGTAAGTGCGCTAGTGCGAAACCTTCTTGCGCATAGCTTTTATCGTTAAATGAAAACTCGGTACCTAAACGCAGGGCTGTGTATTGAAAGAAGAACGGCTCATTCACGCTTGATAATAGCCCGGATGAAAGCCCAAGAAATACATCCGAAAAATGATATTGAACCTCCGCTTGCGCACCATAGATGGCACCGCCACCGGCTGGAGCTCTACCACCACCGCCTGTTCCTGCATTCAGCTCACCGATCACTCGAAAGCTCTTGACGTCTCGATACACCCCATAGCCTCCGAAAACGTCCATATAGCCGCCTAAATCTGTCACTGCAGCCGTTAAGTAAACGCTTTTAAACGTCTGCTTATCGAAAATACGGCCTCCCACCCCTATAAAACCCGTAGGGCGCTGATGCTCGTTCCAGGTCGACCACATGGCATTTGTAAAGAGCTGCGTTTTCGTCGGTCTTGCTTGAGGCGTCGAAAAATCCAATGTTCGGTGAAGACTAAAGTACGGCGATGCACCTTGAATAACTCCTGTACTTACATAACTGTACTGTGCACCGGCCCCAAGTGTCCAATTCCCTTGGGTATAGTCCACAGAAAGTGCTGCCGTCCCGAAACCGCCAGAACCGTCATTACTTTCCGCTCCACCTCCAGCGGTAAACATCAGCTTAGGATGCAGTTCGAAATGCTGACCTAAGGCCAAGTGTGCTCCAGCTTGGTATCCGAAGGTGTAATAACCCGCTCGAGTTCCTACCAGAGCGTTGTTTAAACGAATGCCCGCATAGACTGGCAATGAAGGATGGTAGAGCGAAACTCCGGTCCCTAAGAACCCGATCGGCCCTAGAGGCGCTTCATCGACAGTGAGGTAGTCAAAATTGATCGCAGTTTTTTGAGCAAAGCCGCTGTGCGCTGTGCACATCCATCCAATAATGAATAGCTTTGTAGCTATGGATAAAGGTTTAAAGGTCATACTCGTACTGCTTTGGTTTGGTGTTTCTCCTACCAAAGCTACAGCACAAAATGCGACAGACACGGCAGATGTACAGGAAATTGTCGTGTTCACTACCCGTGGCATCAACGCTTCTGGAGCCAGGTACCACTTGGACGGTTGCCGCTACCTTAAAAACGGACAAATCCACATCGATGAACGCGTTGCCCTTCAGCGCAGTTTGTTGCCTTGCAGCATATGTCTTCCAGAACGGACCGCCTATTTGAACCAATTGCGCACCAAAGAGGTCCAACCTCGTAAAGCAGTGTACCGAAAATGTGTGTTCAAGACCAAGAGTGGCGCAAAATGTTCTCGACCTGCGAGCAAGGACAACAGGTATTGCGAATTGCATGCTTCAAGAGCGCGAAAACCTCGACGCTAAAACACACTTTTAAAAAAACCATTTAGCACAAAAAAGCCCCCCACTTTCGTGGAGGGCTTTTTGCGATCCGGACGAGACTCGAACTCGCGACCCCAAGCGTGACAGGCTTGTATTCTAACCAACTGAACTACCGGACCGTGTTTCAATTGCGGTTGCAAATCTAGGCACTTTTTCGACTATTGCAAGTACTTCAGAGAAAAAAACTGAAATAAATTTTACTTGCTCAAATTGGATGCATTGGTCTCACTTACGAACTTCTTCCATTTCAGGATCTTATAGGATAATCCGCGGTAAAACTTCAAAAGTTCAGCTTGGCCTTTTTCTTCTTGAATTTTTAATCCTTCCGTGATTAAGTCAATATCCTTGACCATTTCGTTCTTCCATTCGCTGAGTTCATTGTAGAACTCATTCTGACCGTTTGATTCTTCCATAGTGTCTTTGCTTTACCTAAGTAGTTTCCCTAGGTTTGACACAAATTTAAGAAAATGAATACAGCAGTGATTCTTGCCGGGGGAAAAGGTACGCGTTTGTCCAAACTCAGAAACGACATCCCTAAGCCCATGATGCCTGTGCTGGATAAGCCTTTGCTCGAATACCAGATCGAACTTTTGAAAAAGCACGGTTTTACCACGGTTTGGCTCATCGTGAATCACTTGTATGAACACATCGAAAACTATTTTGGCGATGGCGCCGATTTTGGAATAGACATCAAATATTATATCGAGCCACAGCCTTTAGGCACTGTGGGTGGCGTGAAAGCTTTAGAAGCAGAACTTACAGAGGCGTTTCTGGTACTCTACGGCGATGTTCTCATGGACATGGATCTTGATCGTCTGGTCCAATTCCACCAAGGGCAAAACGCAGAGGCTACTTTGGTCGTGCATCCGAACGATCATCCCTACGACAGCGATTTATTAGATGTGGATGAGAACGATCGCGTGGTCGCTTTTTACCCTAAACCGCATCCGGAAGGCTTGCGCTACAGAAATTTAGTCAATGCTGCGGCCTATGTGTTTGAACCTTCGATTCTCGGCTTTCTAGAGGAAGGCGTTAAAGCCGATTTCGGTAAAGACATCTTCCCTACCCTGCACCAAAAAGCACGCGTCTACGCCTACAACACGCCAGAATATCTCAAAGATATGGGAACGCCTGATCGACTCGTAAAGGTGGAAGAAGCCATTACCTCGGGTAAAGTGGCTGCGAGAAATTTAGTTCACCCACAAAAATGTGTGTTCTTGGACCGCGATGGCGTGATTAATATCGATACCGATTTGATTCACCGTCCGGAGGATTTTGAATTGTACCCGTATGCAAGTACTTGCATTAAGACGCTGAACAAGCTTGGATATTTAGTAGTGGTCGTAACCAACCAGAGCGTGATTGCGCGCGGCTTGTGTACGATTGCAGAATTGGGCGAGATTCATAAGAAAATGGAGACTGAACTCGGAGCTGA
>CATITW010000399.1 GCA_949547975.1 Cryomorphaceae bacterium
AAATAGCACATGTATTTAGAAGTCATCACACCTGAAGAGGTATTGTTTAAAGGCCAAGTAAGTAGCGTACAGTTGCCAGGAAAAGACGGATTGTTTCAAATCCTGAATGACCACGCACCCTTAGTTGCTACCCTTGCTGCCGGCACCGTGAGCATTCGCGTTGCAGACGATACAAAGACGCTCGATCATTTGAGCTCACAGGTGATTCTTGACACTTCAGACGACAAGCTTTGCACCGTGAGTGTAAAAGGCGGCGTGTTAGAGTGTAAGAACAATACGATCTCTGTACTAGCGAGCTAATCCTCGTAGAAATAAACGATCCGAATCCCCGCTATCCTCAACGATAGCGGGGATTTTTTTGTACCTATATTTGCGCCCTTAATACTATCAGAACATGAAAAGATCACTACTCACTCTAGCGCTTCTGGGTTTCTTTACCACTACCCAAGCCCAAGAATTTGGACAGCGTAAAGGGATCCGAGGAATCGTCGCCAAAAAGAATCCCACCATAGAACTGAACGAGGTAGAAGTGAGCACTTCACTCTCCAAGGAAACCTACGCAAAGGCGACGCGTCAGGTCATGATTCTTACCGCGAAAGAGATTCAAGAATTGCCGGTAAATAACATTAACGAACTGCTCGACTACCTTGCTGGAGTTGATATGCGCCAGCGTGGACCGCTCGATGTTCAGGGGGATCTCGGCGTTCGTGGCGGTACTTTTGATCAAACGCTAGTCCTAGTGAACGGCGTACGTATGAACAACCCCCAAACGGGCCATCACAACATGAATTTGCCGGTGCCGCTACAAATGGTCGAGCGTATCGAAGTGATCCAAGGTGGAGCGACGAATGCGCACGGGATAGGAGCCATGACAGGAGTAGTGAACATCGTATTGCGCAATGCCCCTAAGAAATTCAATGCCGGATATGCAGTAACTACCGGTGCCCACGATTTGTGGAACAACAGCTTCTATGTTGGGAAAAAATTAGGCAAATGGGGTGTGCAGTTCGGCCAGCAGTCGCAGAAAACCTCGGGCTACATTTCAAACACGGATTTTCAGAGTAGTAAGCTTTTCGTTAACCTCGAACGTGAATTCACCCTGGGTAAGGAGAAAGGAAACATCTCCCTTTTTTATGCCGAGAATCAGAAGGCTTTTGGCGCGCAGAACTATTACTCTACGACCTTCCCGGATCAATTCGAGGCGACCTCGACCCGAATCTTCGGATTAAAATTGGACGAAACGATAGGGCAGTCTACAGATGTCACGTTCAATATGAATTTGGTCACCGGAACCGACCGCTTCGAGCTCTATCGTGAAACCGCTGGTTTAGCTGGATTCGATGCGAGTGATGTGCAGTATACGAAGCTCGCAAATGATCGCTATTACCGCGCAGCGGACAACGACACAGCGGCTAGTTGGTACAGCGGCCCCAATTTTCACCAGACCTTAGTTTTTAATCAGAATATCGCTTTAACACAACGCTGGAATGTCGAGCACCAAAGCAGTATAGGGTACAACCTGCGTTATGATGAGATTCACTCTAATGTGCTCGGTGGGGATTTTGGGGATGTCTACCTCGTACCGGGATGGGAAGGCTATACGATGGACAAGGGCGCTTCTACTGCGGACTTTTCATTTTTCGCAGAGCACAAATACCGTCGCGAGCGTTTTCAAGCGACCGCAGGAGCCATGTTGAACTACCGTGAGGGGCCGACTGGCGATTCTTCGTATTTCTTTGCGCCGTCATTGGACGGATTGTACCGTTTGACCAAAGATGCATCCGTCTATGCGACCATCAACCGTTCGATGCGCTATCCGACCTACACGGATCTGTACTACAAAATAGGAGGTGCTCAAGGTTCCATAGATCTACGTCCAGAGTCGGCTTGGAATTACGAGGTGGGGTATAAGCAAAAGTCAGGTCAGTGGTATGGAACGGCTGCGCTGTACCATAGACGTTCCAAAGATTTGATCGACTGGGTGACCTATGCGGGTGATCCGATCGCCTATGCTTCGAACATTACGCGCTTGGCCCTGACAGGGGTGGAAGGAGCTGCGCAATACACCGCTAAAAAACGTAAATCGTCTTTGCGCAGAGCGAGTGTGTCTGCAGCATTCATGCGCGGAGTTTCTCCTGAAGCGGACTACTCGAGTTTATATGCGTTAGATTATTTGCAGGCGAAATTGAACGCACGTGCTACTCAAAAATTGGGCATGGGCTTCTTTATTAATTACAGTCTTACACTTCAAGACCGTGTCGGAACGTACATGAGTGCAGGGGGAGAAGAGGTGAATTATGATCCGTTCGCTTTGGTTGACCTAAAAGTGTACTACGCTCCTGCAGGTGGGATTTTCAAACGCCAATTCCCGTTCCAGGCCTTCATCAACGTAAACAATGCGCTAGATGCAGCTTATTACGATCGTGGAAATGTCATTCAACCAGGTCGCTGGGTAAGCACCGGTATTGAGTTGCGATTCAGATAATTGCTTTAAACAAAACCATAGAAGCCTTCCTCTAAGTGCCGTGCATTTTAGGAAGGCTTTTTTATGCTTAGTCGCGTGGAGTGTAGTCGATGTAAACGGTATCCCCCGCAACAGAACCCGAGTAGTTGCTGAGCTTAAAGTAACCCGATTCTACTTCTACACCGGAATCGAAAATAATTCCAATAGCCAGATTCCCGGTACCGAACCGCAACCAGTGCTGCAGTTGCATGCTCATTTGAAAGGACTCAGCTGGTAATTGTGTGCCTTGGTTAATTGTTTGGGTAAAGCTTTGGTTTTGATTCCCACTGTTCAGGTCCACGTTGTGAAAATTGATCGACATATAATCGCCCGTCACATCGCTTGATCCAATCCTTGGGATAACCACAACTTCGTGCTCCAAGACAAACGTATCGGCATGTAGAATACGCGCACCGTTTAGAGCGCCGTCAGGAAAAGCGTACTGAAAGCCGCCAAGGGTATCTGAATAATTTTCATCGGAATACACGTGGACGTGAGACCAGCAGTCAAAACAACCTGAATGCTGTTCGTCGAACTCGAACCACCCATCCTCGTCCGTCCTTGTCGTAGCTAAGACATCATAACTCGAACCTTCGTCTGTAGTGTAGGTCACCTCCACGTAAAGCCCTTTCAAAGGCTGATTGGAATCCAAGTCATTGACGATGTACGCACCGTCTTTTAGTTTGGTGGTCGTTAAGGAGCACGAATGGAGCAGGAGGAAAGCGCTTAGTGCACACAGTGATTTAGTTAGCTTGGTCATAAGGTGGATGGTTTTAGAGCGTGAAGGTATTTTTTTTTTTTTTCAATTACCAAAATGCCCCAACCCCTTCTATTTCAGCTTGCTATTGCCGTGGTGGCGGTCGTGGTCACGCTCACGTTTGATGTCCATTTTTGCATCAAAAGCGGCCTGAAGGTCCGTTCCGGTCTGGTTGGCTAGGCACAGCACGACAAACAGTACATCGCTTAATTCCTCACCTAGGTCTTTTGCCTTGTCACTTTCTTTTTCGCTTTGTTCACCGTAGCGACGTGCTATGATGCGGGCTACTTCACCAACTTCTTCTGAGAGCTGCGCCATATTCGTCAGCTCATTAAAATAGCGGACACCGTGTTTGGAAATCCATTCGTGAACGGTTTCTTGCAATTGGCCCAAAGGGAGGGCAGCGTCTACTTTGATCGGATCTAATGCCATGCTTATTCTTTGTTTTTACTATCTATCCAAATGGTTACCGGGCCGTCGTTCACTAGGTGCACTTTCATGTCTGCACCGAACACGCCAGATTTCACCGGCAAATCGCTGGTGTGCCAGAGTTGTTCGAGGAAAAGTTCATACAACGGTTCTGCGATTTCAGGTCGAGCGGCACGAAAGTA
>CATITW010000400.1 GCA_949547975.1 Cryomorphaceae bacterium
AAAAGGGGCAATCCTTCCGGACGAATCAAGACCTCATCTTTCACCAACTGCTCGTAAACGGCGGCAGTCGTTGTCGAATCTTCGATGTACAACTCATAAGGAGCCAATTCCGAATGCACATTCGGCTCAAACAATACACCGAACCCCACCCAAACGGCATAGATCAGGCCGGAAGGGATGACCACTCCGACGATCAACAACATTACTTTTTTCATACGTATATCTTTTGGTAGAGCACCGCACTTTCAAACGCGCCATGGTGCAATACCCAGTCTTTTAATTCACCTATTTTTTGATAGCCTAAACCCTCAAACAGTCCGATCGAAGGGGCATTTTGAGAAGGAACCATGGCATACACACTGCGCAAGCCTAAGGTGCCGAACACATAAGACTCGAAAGCAGTCAAGGCGGCCTTGGACCAACCTTTACCGTGATGGGCAGCATCTAGCACGATACCCACACCCGCTTTTCGTGCGAATGGATCATAGTCGTAGAGGTCCAAAGCACCTACGGGCTGACCTTCGTGCGATAGAATCAAACGCAGCTGTCCGTCTCTTAAGAGTGAACCGGGCTGCTGGTCGAGGTAGTTTTTCAAGACCTCTGTATTAAACGGCTCCTTGGAGAAACCGAGGTACCAGAGGTTGGAATTGTTCTCTAAGCCATGCAACCAGTCCAGGTCGCTGCGCTCCGCTGCTCGAAGCAGGCCGATGTCTGGTACGGGGATCATAACTCGAGCGTACCTTTAAATACAAATTCTGCGGGGCCTTTCAACCACACGGAAGTAAAGGGTCCGCTGCCTTCAAAACTCACCTCTAGATCACCTCCTAGCGCTGCAACCTGAACGGGAGGTGCTGCCACCCAGCCTTGGGCGACCGCAACCATCGCTGCTGCAACGGCACCGGTTCCGCAAGCTAAGGTCTCGTCTTCTACCCCGCGCTCAAAGGTGCGTATCGCTAACGATTGTGGGCCGCTTAGCTCAATGTGGTTGATGTTACTTCCCTCGGGGCCGTAGGCATGACGTTTGGCCCGTGCTGTGGATACAAAGTCGTCCGTGAAAGGGGTTTGTTCTACATGATGCGGAGAGCCGGTGTTGACAAAATAACCGCCTTGGCGCTCGGTAACGGCTGGGGCGTCGATCATCCCTAGAGTTACGGATTCAGGGCGAATCTCTGCCCAATGCGGTCCGTCGATCGCATGGAATGTCGCTGTAGAAGTGCATATGCCGAGGTCGGCGGCAAATCTTGCGATGCAGCGACCGCCATTGCCACACATGGTGCTCTGGTTTCCGTCGGCGTTGTGGTATTGCATGTAAAATTGGTCACCGGGATGAGCAGGCGGTAAAAGGAGCATTACGCCGTCGGCTCCGATGCCAAAATGACGGTCACACCAAGCGGCCATCTGCTGGTTTGACACCTCTGGAAAACCATCTCTAGCGTCAAAGAGGATGAAATCGTTCCCCGCACCCTGGTATTTGTAAAAAGTCAAGTGCTTCATGCTGGCTTTGGTGTTAAAAGGCGTTAAAGTTAGGAGCTACCGTGTACAATGCGCACCGGTTTGGCGTGAGATTTGAATATCTTCTTACCAGTACACTTAAAAATACGCCATAGATGAAACATACGCTAAAAACTTTCGCATTACCCTTAGCTTTCGCACTTGTAGGAGGCATCGCTGCCCTTGCCGGAGCCGAGGCTTTAGGGCTTACTGGAAAAACGGTGGTGATCGAAAAAGAGGCCAATGTCCCGGCTGTGCAAACCGCGAATACGATGCCCGCGGGTGGAGCTGCGATTCCGACAGACTTCGTAGAAGCCGCAGAACGTACAGTGGAGGCAGTAGTGCACGTAAAAACGACCGCGGAACGGGTGCAGAATGTGTACAATCCGTTTAACGATCTGTTTTTCGGACGTCCCTCTACCCCGCAGCGTTACGAGGTTCAAGGTTCGGGTTCGGGTGTGATCCTTAGCGAAGACGGCTACATCGTCACGAACAATCACGTAATCAAGGATGCGAAGGAAATCACGGTGACCACGGCGAATAATGACGAGTATTCGGCGACACTGGTGGGTACAGATCCTACAACTGACATTGCGTTATTGAAGATTGATGCCTCAGGTTTGAAAAAGGTCACGGTGGCCAATTCTGACCAAGTCCGCCTCGGGCAATGGGTCCTCGCGGTCGGAAATCCGTTCAACTTAACCAGCACGGTCACTGCAGGAATCATCTCGGCAAAAGGACGCGACATCAACATTATCGACGAGCAGAGTGCTATTGAAAGCTTCCTGCAAACCGACGCC
>CATITW010000401.1 GCA_949547975.1 Cryomorphaceae bacterium
TCTTGGTATTTTTCAAAGCTGTCTAAATTGTAAAAACTCATCATCTAGGTGTTTTTGTGTTATGTATGTTGTTGTAAAGTCTGTTCAATCTCTTGAAGAATGCTCGGGTCATCCACAGTGCTCGGAACGGAGTAAGCAGCCCCATCCGCTATGGCGCGCAGCGTTTTACGTAGAATTTTCCCAGAGCGGGTTTTGGGCAAGCGTTGCACGGGAATAATGTGTTTTACGCTAGCAATAGCGCCGATCTCTTTGCGAATGGCAGCCTTGAGGTTCGGCACCAATTCTGCCACGTCCTCATGATCGTTATTCAACACCACGAGCGCCATCGGGACTTGGCCCTTGAGGTCACAGTGCACGCCGAAACATGCACATTCTGCGATGTTTTTGTCGGCGGCAATCACTTCTTCCATTTCTGCGGTACTAAGGCGGTGGCCAGCGACATTGATCACGTCATCGACCCTTCCCGTGATAAAGACATAGCCGTCCTTATCGCGGTAGCCGCCATCTCCGGAGAAGTAGTAGCCCGGAATAGGGCTGAGGTAGCTCTTTTCGAAGCGTTCGCTGTCTTGCCATAAATCCGCTAAGGCGCCCGGAGGCAGCGGAAGTTGTACGCAAACCAGTCCTTCCTCTCCAGCAGCTGCAGGGGTTCCTTCGGCAGTGATGATTTGAACGTTGTACCCGGGTACGGGGAAATTTGCGGAACCGGGTTTGACGGGCACGTTTCCATAGCTTAGGCACTGGCCGAGCATGGGCCACCCGCTTTCGGTCTGCCACCAGTGGTCGATCACAGGCACACCCAGTTGTTTGGCGGTCCATTCCAGTGTGTCGGCATCGCAGCGCTCTCCGGCAAGGAATTGGGCACGGAAATGACTGAGGTCGTATTTTTTGATCAGATCACCGTTCGGATCTTCTTTACGGATCGCACGAATCGCAGTAGGGGCGGTGAACATGGTGCTCACTTTGTGCTCCTCGATCACGCGCCAAAACGTAGAAGCATCGGGTGTTTTGATCGGCTTTCCCTCGAATAAAATGGTCGTACATCCGTAGATCAGCGGGGCGTACACGATGTAGCTGTGGCCCACGACCCAACCCACGTCAGAGGCCGCCCAGAAGACTTCTCCGGGCCTCATCCCGTACACGTGTTCCATGCTGTAGCGCAGGGCAACGGCATGACCGCCATTCTCGCGTACGATTCCCTTTGGCTTGCCGGTAGTGCCGGAGGTGTAGAGGATGTAGAGCGGATCGTTGGATCCCACAGGAACGGGTGGGATGTAGTAGCCTTGTTTGCAAAAATCTTCCCAGCGCTCATCGCGCGGACCGATCGTGCACTGATCCGAAAGCTTGCGGTTGAATACCACGACTTTTTCGGGCGCATGTGCAGCGAGTTCCATGGCTTCATCGACCATGGGTTTGTAATGAATAATGCGGTTGACTTCGACGCCAGCATCGGCAGTAATGAGCAGTTTTGGCTTGGCATCGTCGGTACGAATGGCCAATTCTTTCGGCGCAAACCCGCCGAACACGACACTGTGCACGGCGCCTAATCTCGCACAGGCCAGCATCGCGATGGCAGCTTGCGGAATCATGGGCATATAGATCAGTACCGTATCGCCTTTTTTCACACCCATCGCACGCATCCCCGCAGCAAGTGCACTGACTTCCGAGAGGAGCTCGATGTAGGTGTAGGCGATCGTCACACCCGTTACGGGACTTTCATAGATCAGGGCGGTTTCACTCCCTCGTCCTGCGTCGATGTGCGCGTCCAAGCACAAGGCACTGGTGTTGAGTTCGCCGTCCGGGAACCATTTCGAGGCTCCGTTTGCTTTGCGCTCGAGTGCAATGTTCGGTGGGGTACTCCAAGCTAGTCGCTGGGCTTGTTCCATCCAAAACGTTTCCGGATGTTGAATGCTCTGGTCAAAAGCAGCTGTGTAGGCGGTATTCATGATGGTTCTAAGGTTGGTTTAAGTTGTGATAAGGTTTAAAATTCGTGCGCTGAGTTCTTTGGTAGAGAACGGTTTTACGATGTAGTCGGTCGCGCCCAGTGCCATCCCTTTTTCGATGTCACTTTGCTTGCTTTTTGCGCTCAAGAAGACCACATGCGTTGCGGCCCAGTCTGGGGTATTTTTGATCAGCTGGCAGATCTCATAACCGTCCACATCGGGCATGGTGATGTCCAGTAGAACTAGGTTAAAGCGCTTATTTTCAAGCTGCTCTATCGCTTCAGTTCCGTTTCGTGCGATGCTCACGTCCAGTCCGTTCGAGCGCATCAAATACTCTAAACTCATGACGATGTTCGGTTCGTCGTCTACAATCAGAATGCTATTCATTAGTGTCAATTTTTGGTAGGGTGAATGAAAATGTAGTAGGTCCTTCTGGCGGGTTTTTGGCCAATTTTAGCTGCCCCCCATGTGCTTTTATGATATTGTGGCTGATCGCCAACCCAAGCCCCGTTCCCAGACGCTTTTTTACGGTCTGGTCCCGACTCTGGTAAAACTTCTCGAACAAGTGCGGTACATCAGATTCAGGCACACCGGCCCCGTCGTCACTGAGCTCCAAGCACCACAATGCCTTGCCCTTGTTCGAACACTCTTGTAATGCGATCTTGATCTGGTGGTCGGCATGTTTGATGGCGTTTGAAACCAAGTTGACCAGCACCTGCTGCATGCGGTCGCTGTCGCCATTCACTGTGGCGTGCTCTGGGCCCGAATAGCTGATCTGTACGCCCTCGTTCAGCGCAAGTGCCCAATGCGTTTCTAACACACGGTCGATCATTTCTTTCAGATTGAGCCGCTTTAAGCTGAGTTGCTGGTTGCCACTCTCAAATTTTTCGATGTCGAGCACATTAGAGATCAGGTGGGTCAAACGCACCGATTCCTCGATGGTGGCGTCCAAAAAATTGGCGCGAACTTCCGCCGGCATCGCATCGCCTTCCTCTCGAATGATCTCAATCTGCGCACGAATCGCCGTTAAGGGGCTGCGTAGCTCATGCGTTACGGAATACAAAAAATCGTCCTTGATCGTACTGATGGTCTTAAGCTGGTCATTCGCCGTGGTCAATTCCTTCGTCAATCTCGCCAGTGCATCGCTTTTCTCCTGCAACTCTCGGTTCAATTTCTTCGTCTCCCGCGTCTCTTCCAAAATGTCCTGAATGTCAAACGTATTGATCGTATCGCCCTCCATCTCCCTATTCAACACGATCCGCGCCGTGGCCGGTCCCATCATTTGGGTCAACAAGCGTTCCGCATAACTCACCACTTGGGCCGGCGCCTCTTTAAACGGTTCTGGCTTGATCCGATCGATCGTATAGCGCTTGTACAGCGTTTCATGCATCATGTTGTCCGGTAAAAAGCGCAGCAGCATTTTTTCCAAGCGCTCGAAGGTGATTTTTCCACTGGTCACCGGGCTACGATCGTAGTGCTGGCTTGGGATAGACATGATGTTGTAGAAAATCTCCGCTTGGCTTTTTTCCAGCGGATGTTGTGTGCTCATCAAACTCACACCAACCATCACAAGGCTGTTCATCGCTAGTGAAATGAAGGTAATATTGGCCATCGGTGACCAATTTTCAAACACCCCAAACAGTGCCAATTCCCCCGAGCGCTCGCCCAACCATTGCGGTACGCCAAAGGCCGTCAACCACAATCCAAACCCGACAAGCAATCCCAGCAAGACGCCCAGCGAGGTACCGCGTCTCCAGAACAGTGCTCCCAAAAACCCCGGAGCGAGCTGCGCTATCCCAATAAAGGAAATCATTCCAATGCTCACCAGTGATTCCTGCTGCACGATGAAGGCATAATAGAAATACGCTATGGCAAAGATCAACACGAGCGCTAAGCGTTTGGTGATGATGGGGTTCAGATCGAATCTCGGCGTTCCGTCACGTTTGAGCGTTGCTGGAAGTAAAATATTGCTACTGACCATCGCCGAGAGCGCCGAAGCACTGACAATGATCATCGAGGTACACGCAGCGAGTCCACCTAGGAAAATGATTCCAGGTAAAAATTGGTATCCTTGCGCTAAGGCGAGGGACAGAAAGTGGTAATCCGGGTTCGTGTCACTTCCTAGCGAAAGGTTTCCAGCTAAGGCGATGGGAACCACCCAAAAGTTCATCAGTAGTAGAAAAAGAGGTACAATCCACAGCGCTTTTCGCAGATCGCGTTCGCTGCGGTTGGAGACGACAGCCATCTGGAATTGGCGCGGGAGTAAAAAGAAGGCAAATCCGCTCACGAGCATCATCAACCACCAGTCGTTCGGGTTTTGAATCACAAAAAGTTCCGACATGCCGGCGGCCTCAGCACGCTCGAACACTTGGCTACCGCCCTCGAAGTCCCCTTGGATGATCACCCAACCGCCTAGGAATGCGGCCAGTACTTTCACGATGCTTTCGAAGCCTATCGTAGCGATCAGTCCGTTGCGCTGGTTGGCATCAAACGAAAAATGAACGCCGTAGATCAGCGTAAATAACAGCAGTAGCCCCGTGGCGACGATGTCCAGATCGATGTAACTGGTTCGCGCATCGCTCAGCAGCACATTCGCACTCGAGCTGATGGCTTTGATCTGCAAGGCGAGATAAGGGGTGATGGCCATCACGACCAACAGCGTCACCACCAAACCGAGCGACCAGCTCTTTCCATAGCGGGCCGTGATGAAATCTGAGAGTGAATTCAAATGTTGCGCCTTAGAAATGCGAACGACTTTTTTCATCACAAACCACCATACGGGAAGGAACAGTACCGGTCCGATATAAATGGCGAGAAAGTCAAGTCCATTCGTTGCCGCACGGCCGATGCTTCCGTAAAACGTCCATGCAGTAGCATACACGCCGAGCCCCAAACCGTAGAAGTAACTGCTGTACTTCTCGATCAGTCGGCGTCCAAGGCCTTTCCCCCAGCGCGCTACTAAGAACAGTAGGCCGAGGTAACAGCTGGTGAGCGCTATGACATTGATCGCATTCATCGTTGCGCTTTTCTATAGCGTGAGAAA
>CATITW010000402.1 GCA_949547975.1 Cryomorphaceae bacterium
GAGGTAAGCCCTGCAAAGGCCATGATGATACTTCCTATACCGATCCACAAAAGCGGTTTTGAAGCGCGTTTACGTTGTTGTGCTAAAGTTTCCATGTTTAGATGTATCTATCGATTACGTAAATGATTTGCATTCCTGTTAAATAAGCAATACTGCTCAGCATAAGTTTACGCGCTGTGCCATTATCTCCATCTTTTAACAGCTGAATAGCTTTCGAGAGGACATATAGACCCAATAGCCCTACGGCTACACCACCTACGGGGCTTAGCGACAACTCTCCTGTAATACCGAAGGCCGGGAGTACGCCTACAATAATCATCCACATCGTATAGGTGATGATGTAGATTTGAGAAGACCGGTCTTTCGCCTTTGAAGGAAGCAGGTTATATCCCGCCTTTTTGTAGTCCTCAAAGGAGAACCAAGCGATCGCCCAAAAGTGCGGGAATTGCCAGAAAAACTGCTGTGCGAACAGCGTCCCTGTTTCGATATCGAAGTCGTTTCGAGCGGCTACCCAACCGAGCATGTAAGGAATAGCTCCCGGGAAGGCACCTACGAATACGGCTAGAGGCGATTTCGCCTTCATCGGCGTATAAACCAGCGCATACAACACTACCGACAACCCGCCAAAGGCTGCTGTCATTGGATTCACGATGTAGAGCGCGATCAAACCTACGACGAGCCAAGTGGTTGCTATAAGATAGGCTTGGGTGACTGAAAGGGTGCCTAATGGCAAAGGGCGGTTCTTGGTGCGATCCATGAGCGCATCCAGGTCCTTTTCATAGATCTGATTGTACGCATTGGAGGCCGCCACGACGGTTATACCACCGAAAATGAGTAAAATGAACTGGCTCCAAATGAAGGTTTCGTATCCGAGTAAGTACCCCACTGCCGAGGAAAAAACTACGGAAGTACTGAGTCTGAGTTTACCTAGACGAATCGCTTCCTTTGTAAATGTAGGTGCTACAGTGCTTGACACTAAGAACATATTTAGTTTACAAAGATAGGGATGAAAAGCTTCCCACTAAACAGGTTTAGAGGACAATAAAGTGTGGGTTGAGTAAATCTTCTTTGTTGTATTTCAAAGGCGTTCTGTGCTCTTTTTCCACCATCGAAAAACCAGCCGCCTCTACGACTGCTTGACCGGCAGCAGTATCCCATTCCATGGTCGGTGCAAAGCGCGGATAAACATCTGCTAGCCCTTCCGCGACCATACACATTTTTAAGGATGAACCTTTTGAAAGTATCTCTACCGTTCCATGTTCTTTGCGGTAGTGCTCGAGAAACTGTGTCGTTTCTTCATTCATGTGTGAGCGTGAACCTACTGCGGTAAATGGACGCTGAGTTTGTATTGGGAGACTTTGTCCTTTTGCAATATCCTCCCCTGTAATGGTAGCGCCAGCTTCGATTTTAATCTTCAAAGCTCCATATTCACCCACTCCTAGGTACAATTCTCCAGTAACCGGAACATATACAACCCCTAAAATGGGTGTACCCTTTTCGACCAAGGCAATGTTCACGGTAAACTCACCGTTTCTTTTGATGAATTCCTTGGTTCCGTCTAAGGGATCCACAATCCAGAGGTTGTCCCAGTCTTTGCGCTGTTCAAAAGGCAAATGCTTTCCTTCCTCGCTCAAAACAGGAATCCCGGTGGTTTCCAACAATTCCATGATGGCCAAATGGCCTTTGGTGTCTGCCTGAGTTAGCGGACTGTCATCTCCTTTGTACTCTACTTGGGTGTCTTCATTATGGTACACCTCTAAAATTGCACGGCCTGCATTCAATGTAGCTTGTGCAGCGAGAAGTGATAATTGGTCTAGATTGTGCGTACTCATGATGCTATAGTTTGGTTGGTTGGCTGGGTAAATAAAAAGCCCGAACACAGGGTCCGGGCTCTCTTATGCTCTTGTAGGATCTAAAACTTATTGAAGTCTCGCGTTGATCGGCACGGTGTATTGCATACGAACCGGCTTTCCACGTTGCTTAGCGGGGATGAACTTAGGCAACAATTTTATCACACGAATGGCCTCATCATCGATCAATTTATCGACACCACGTGCAATAGTCACGTTACTCACCTTACCGTTCTTCTCAATCACGAAGTTGACGTATACCTTTCCTTGGATTCCCATTTGACGGGCCAATTCAGGGAAGTCGAAGTTCTTTCCGATGTGCTTCATGATGTTTTGATTAAAACACATGAACTTATCGTTTTCTGTTGCCTGTGATTCACAACCCGGGAAAACCGGTTTGTTCTCAACTACAGCAAAGTTGAAGATTTCGTCGTCCTCTTCTTCTACCTCTTCAACGATCTCGATTTCTTCGCTCTCGTCCGTTTCCGTAGACTCAAACTCAACCTCTTCGATCTCCAAATCATCCTCTACAATCTGAATAACCTCTGGCGGTGCAGGAGGTGGTGGAGGTGGCGGAGGTGGCTGAACGCGGTTCGTAATGATCGCAATTTCATCGTCTTCTTGGAAATCCATCTTTCCGAGGTCACCAGGACCGCTTTCATAGGACTTAAGCTCCAAGAAGAATAGCGTCGTAGCCAATGAAAGTGTCAGACCGATCAACAAGAAGAGACTCTTCTTATTTTCAGCATCTGCTTTTATGGTTTTTCTTTTCTTCATGAGGTTGAACTATTGTGACGCTAAAATAGCTAAATCTATCGTTAGCACAAGTTGGTTTATAAATGGATTTATCTCTTAAAGGAAACTGGTAACATGTAGGAAACATTGACTGCCTTATCTCCCTGCAACGCAGGCCTTAACGGCAGATCTATCGCCGCTAAAACGCGTTCGACTTCTCGTGTTGCGAGTGGGCTAAAACTCTGTTTTACCTCCACTTTTTCGAGTTCTGACGACGCGTTGTAGACCACTTCGACAACAACTTTACCCTCCGCAGCTAAATCCTCGGGCCATTTTAGTTCTTGCATGACCGAAGTCATCAGATGACGAAAGAAACAACTTTCGCAATCCTTAAAGTCGATCATTTGCTCACACCCTTCAAAAACAGGCGGATATACCTGCTCCGATTCTTGTGCGCTGACCGTTAGAGTCAAAACAAAGGCAAAGGCAGAAAGGAACTTTTTCATAGTATCGTGTTTCAGGGTAAAAGTTTCAAAAACTATTCCAAAAGTCGGTGTAGTACACGAGAAGAAATGACACCGACGACTGCCCCAGCAGAATTGGCCACAGCATCGTACAGGTCTGCTGAGCGCCCTAAGCCCATCCTATCTTGCGCATATTCTATAAAAACGCCGATAGAAACCGCAGCTGCCCAGTACACGACTACTTTACGGCGAGGTAATTTTCGACCGTACCCTCTAGAGCTCCCAAAATACAAGAGGATGACCCATGAAAAATAGAGGATGAAATGTACGAGCTTGTCCGAAATCTCTAAAGCCCAACCGGGATCGATATCGTCTGCAGGAGCTAGACAAGCATAGAGAATGAAAAAGCCCCAACCAATGGCAGGGGCTCTATATATCCAAGGGGAAAAACGCATTGCGTTATGGAGTTACCCGAGCATCTTTTCGTACGCCGCTGCGTCCATGAGTTCTTCGAGCTCGGCAGCATCTGTAATTTTAATTTTCACCATCCAACCTTCGCCGTATGGATCTTCATTTACAGCTTCTGGAGCATCTTCTAGTGCTTCATTGAACTCTAAAATCTCACCAGCGACAGGTAAAAACAGATCAGAAACCGTTTTCACAGCTTCAACGCTTCCAAAGACTTCGTCCTTGCCAAGTTCTTCACCTTCTGTATCAACATCAACAAATACAATATCACCAAGTTCGCCTTGAGCAAAAGCGGTAATGCCGATGAACGCATGGTCACCTTCAACACGGATCCATTCGTGATCCTTCGAGTACTTTAAATTTTCTGGAAACTGCATATAGGGAATTTTTTTGCCAAATGTAAGTTCAAATTCGTTTTGTTCCACGCGTTACTGCGCTAGATTGAATCTAAATGCAATTCCCGCATTTGTATTTAATGTAGGGAAAGCATTGGACGTTTTAAAGGTACTGACGGTTTGATCGTAATACAAACTCGCAGTCAATTTCGCTGAAAGCATATAATTTGCCGAAGCCTTAATCTTCCAAATGCGCTGCCCAGCGGTGACTTGATCGATGTTCTCTTGAATACGACGGATGACCGTTTGATTGTCTCGTAAACTAAAGTCCAGCTTTAAATCTAAGTTGGAGGTGATTTTCTGTGGGCGTCCATCGCTGACGATATTGAAACTTACATCTTTGATGATGTAGCCCGTTCCAACCACCACTTCTAATCCACGAGTATCGGTCATTTGGTTGTTCACCAAAGACAAATTCATTTGACGGTTCTTCTTGATATCGAAGCGCAGACTCGCCTGATTTTTGAGTCGAACATTCAATCCTACGAATGGCCCGAAATTCTCGGTGATACTCACTTGCGAGATCTGATAACCCGGCAAGAAATCACCATTGGAGTTTCGAATATTGTTTGCGGGTTCTCCGTTTTGAATCCGCTGTTGCAAAAGCATGTTCGTCTGGAATGAATTCATCGTGTACATACTCTTATAGGTATGTGTCAAAGTGAAACTCTGGAAGTTTTTCTTGAACCACGGAATACGCATCAAGCCATTGAAGTTCAGATTCCAATTCGGCATCGGCAAGCCCGGTCGTCCATTCAACTCCACCTCCTCAGGATCTTTGCCGCTGTATGCCGCTAAGAATGCTGGAACTAACACGTCCGCACTATTGTAACTGAACCCGTCATACCCTGCTCTGGTCCCCGTGGTATCTGCTACTCCGTTAATCAATGTTGGGATGTACGTCGGATCCGCATCTGCGCGCGCTAAGGCAAGTCGCTCCGAAACAGGAACCCGGTGATCTAAGAAAGTGCTGTACACTGGTGAAAAGGTGCTGTCTACGTTTTCAAACGCACTCCCGATCGCAAGGAAGGAGATGGAATAATTCCCCATTTCCATCGGATTGAAATGGTAATACCCGAGCGGTAAACCCAAGGTAGAATCCTGCAGGGGATCGTGGTATCTAAAAATGCTTGAACTGTTCAAACCACTTACCTTGGTAGCCGTTACTTGCAAACGAATATCCTGCCAAGGCTCTACTACAGCTCTAAAGTTCAAATTCTCGGTAAAGGTGTTTTGGTGTTGGTTCGGCTGCTTGGTGTTTTGTGTAAGCCAACCGTTTTGAGCAGCTCGATCCGCTACATCCGACTGAGCACCAAACACGAAATCTAACCCTGGTGCCATCAGTGCTGATGGATCTACTCCAAAATAAACGGGGTTCGTGATCACACCCGGAAGCAAGGTTCCGTTCGTTTGACTGAAGGTCAAAGAAGCCGACCTCAACATCATAGCGATACGTGCGGCACTGAGTAAAATTTTAGGAGGCTCCTTGTCTTTTTCCTTGTCACCTTTCGACCCCTCTTTTTTAGGAGCGCCTCTCTTTTGAGGAGCGCCACCACGTCGACGGGCCACCGGCTGTGGACGACCGCCCTGGTTGGCTTTACGTAAAAATGGCACCTGATTGTACAGGTTGACAAAATTTGCGTTACTGTTCAGCTGAATACTGTTCGAGTTTTGAGCCGTATTCCCGTAGTAGATTTCAGGCTTGGACTTTGGGTTGAGCGCCGCAGTCGAATTCGAGGTCCAATCGTAGTTGGCCGAATAGCGGACACTCGCGCTCGTGAAGTCCATGAACGGCAGCTTGTTGATCGGAGTTTGCCAGTTGACATTCAACGTGTGGTGGAACTGAGTGGGACGACCTAGTGAGGATAAACCGGCAATGATGGTGTCCCTGTTCGCTTGATTCTTCGGGTCACCTGGCAGCTCATCCACCCTTGACTGGGCAGTTGCGTTGTAGTCTACCTTTAAACCTTTGGAAAGGTCATAGGCCACGTCATACATTCTCTTTGTCACTAGCGCCTTGTTATAGGTAACGGGCAACTGAATGTTTGGATCAAAGGTGTTGCGCATCTGCATCGTTGCAAGCTGACGACGGACTTCGGTACGCATACTGACCTTCGAAGGCAAGTAGTAGAAATTAAAATCCCGGATAAGTGCGAGTTGCTTGCTCTTTACTGCATTCTTAAACGGCGCAACGTTTTTTGGACGGGTCTGGTAGTTGTAGTTGACCGAAGCAGTATGCATGATCCGGTGGTCTTGTACGATATTAATATTGCGGCGATCGCTTTCGGTAAATGCGTAGGAGGTGTTGAAATTCGAGATGGCTAATGGGGAATTGGCCCAATTTATACCCGATTTCGTTTTGCCTCCTTGATCCCCTTCCTTCGCCGGTTTGGGACGCTTTGGCGCTGTATTTCGTGGTAATTTTTTACCTCCGCCCGATTTTTCTTTGCGTACGTTCGTAAAATTCAGACTCTTGCGCATCTGGTATTCTTGCCCAGCATAGCGCAAACTGTCACGCTCGTCCTTTGAATCTACATTTGCTAATGCATCTTTAAACTCAATATCTGGATCGAGCGGATTGAATTGTGGTGTTTTGAAACTTTCGCTGAAACTGAAGAACATCGGGAACTTGACACCGCTTTCTTTCGGAAGCATCTTGTCTAGATTCACATTCGTTTGAATGCCGTAGTTGCGCTCCGCAAATTTGTTTCGTTCGTTGACCGTTTGATCGATAGATCCAAAACCTATCGTCGACATCGTACCCGTGAGATTCACATTCGCCACATCCGCGAGTTTCGCACTGGCAGTTGCGGTAGCTGCCCAACCGCCTCTATTGTCGAAATCGCTCAAACGCAACTCATTCACCCACAGTTCCGCGCATTTCGCCTGACCATCGTCGCCGTCTGAAGTGGTTCGTTTTTTAGGATTACGCACACCGATCAGCAAGGTTCTGATGTTACCGAGGTTGGGTGCGCCAACCACGCTCATGCGGTGTCCTGCAGGCGTAGTAACTGTGTACTTATTCGTTAAACTCAGCGTAGGATCGCTTTCCATGGCTGTGTTTCTGGTGAGTTTCAGCGTTTTTAAATCTTCGAAAACTACATCGATGTTGTTGTCTGAAGGCCAAATATCATCTGGCAACAGTTCACCCCAAGGGGTCACCTTTAGCGGCACCTCGTACTCGTAGTAGTTGCCGTTGTAATCTGAACCTAGACGTACAAATATGCTGAGATCGTCGTCATTTAGCGCTTCGAACTCATCCCCTGCCTCGGCATGAACGAACATGCGTAGTCGCTTGTACATACGCATGTCAAAATTAAAGTTGCGGAATACGGCACGTGCGTCACCGTCTTCAAGACCACATACCTCAAGCGACATACTTTGCTCGTTTTGCTGGATGATTTGAGTCCCACCGTAGACTTGCTGGCGCTCTATTTCCGGAGGCAGCACATAAGGAATGGGGTCTCTCCCGCCGTTCTCTTCGAGGTTGACGGCATTGACATTAAAGGACGTCTCATCAGACTCGTCGATCGGCACGTTTTCACGGATATCGTCTAACGTGAATGGGAATCGGCGCCATTCGCCACGAACGAGATCGAGTCGTGCGAAACGCAAAACGATGGGATTCTCAAATTCTGTCATGAACATCCGCAAGAAGCGAATAGAGCGAAAATCGGTGATGCCACCTACCTTTTTCTCGGGTTCGAAAACGGGAATCTTGAATTGGATCCAACGTGTAGGACGTGAAACACCATTGGGTAAGTCATGACTTTGGGTTTCGTAGATGTCGGCGACATAATTCTGACCGACGACCAAATCCTCTGGGCGCATGGATACGCGGTATTGGAAGTAACTTTCGGTTTTACTTAGGGTCTGGTCACGGTTGGCATCTTCCTTATCGGGTACGTTCGTTGCAGAAGCAGGTACACCGTTAAGGGTAACCGTCGAACTGTTGCCTTCCGTACCGTTGAAATTTTTGTAACGTTCGAGAATATCCGCCGACTCAGCATCTAAACTATCGCCGCGGTAAAAGACAAAGTTATCGCCGTTGGGATCCCCATAGACGCGGTTGTAGGCGGCTGAATTGGCCCCAAAAGCAGAGGTGATTCGGTCGAGATATGCGCTAGAGCCTTGCGGGTTCCAGACGCGTTCTTCAGGATCCGTAAGGGCATCAAAACCAACATCTTGCGATTCCCGTGCGCCTGTTGCATTGTCAAAAAATTCCGTAATGGGTTGAATCTGGCTCAGGTAGCCCCATTGGGTGCTGTCCATGCTCGATTTGTCCCCGTTTGCTGGGATGCCGTTCTCGAAACTCTGACGTCCGTCTTTTAAAACATCTTCACTAACGCTACCGAGGTTAAAATACAAGTCACCTCCATCCGGTGGGTTTGGATTGTCGTAAAACGGATCCATGACCCAAAACTGAATGAATTCGATGTTTTGCTCTTCAAAGTTGTTGATTTGAAGTGGGCGCATGATCCCCGCCCATCTTGAAGCTGGGTCGATGAGCTGACCGTCCTGCCCCATCCCCTGACTGATACCCGGCTCGCCTTCGACGTCAAAGTTGTACGGGCCTCTTTCGCTTGGGTAGTAAGCCAGATCGAACATAGCGATGTTACGCGCTTGATTCTGTTGCAAACTAAAATTCGGGAAGACCTCACGGATCAATACTTCACGCATGCGCTGATCTGAAGTAATCTCTGGATCATTGCGGATGTTATCCGGTACATTCTGCCCTCCTGTATAGAAAGTTGGATCTACGATATACCAAGCCAATTTTGCTCTATTGTACCCGTACGCTAGGTCATTGTTCAAGGTGCTTTCTGGGAAAAGGCTGCTTTGATTGCCTGGGGTCGAAGCCAAATTCCAAGAGTTCAGACTACGCAGGTCGATCGTCGTTTGCGAACTTTCGAAATCGTCCAAATACGTCGTCTCTGCTCCCGTGATGCGAATACCACGTGGGGAACCTGGAATCAGGTGCGCAAATTCTCCCTTAAACTGAAGCGTGGATTTCTCCTTGGTTTCGATCAGCGGCAAGGCATCCATAAACCTTGTCAAATAGGGTGCATCGGCATTGTAATTGGTATTCAAACCCCAAATAGTATTGGCGATCGGTTCATCGCCGATGTTCACTTTTTGCGTGAGCGGACGTTCGGATAAACGCAACCAAGTTCCTCCGACGTTCAGGTTTTCGTTCACCTTATGATCCACCATACCCCCGTAGAAGGTTTTGGCTTGGACGTTAAAGAGGGTATTGTTTTCAAAATTCACCTTGATCGGGGCCCCGGAATTCATGACCCCCTCGTTGATAATTCGTACCCGACCCAGCGAATAATCTACCGTATAATCTTGGTTCTCAACTAAGGTTCTCCCACCGGCAGTAACACTTACAGAACCTTGTGGAATATTAAACGCCCCGAGCTGAATTTCAGATCCCGAAGCACTTTTATACTGACCACGTAAAATGAATTTATTCAGCTGTGTTTGCTCTTGAGCACGGAACCGCGTGCTGTCGTAAAGCGGCTGATACACATACTTTTCACGCGCCTTCTCCGTGTCCAATTTCTCATACAAATTCGACCCAAAAGGCTCTACAACCGGGAAGATGATTCTCCCGCGTTGCTGATCGATGGTCACGCCTGGTACAAAGTCGAAAATACCGTCCGGGAACGGGTCATTGTTATTGTTTAATCGGTCCAGCTCCATGATTCCTACCAAGAGCGTGTCACTCAAATTCCCGTCGGGTAGAAATGGGATAGGCACCCCTGTCTCGTCGTTCATGTAGAGAATGTCCATGTAGAAATCCTCACGATCAAGCTGAAAAGCGTTAAGCGCATAGATGTTCTTCATCATCAAATCCCAAGTCGGCAACTTCACATCAAGCACCGTAGACTTCAACATTTTCAAAATCAACGTCTTCGGCGGAGTGACCCCGTCATTCGAAAACTCCCCCACTTGGTAGGTACGTCCACCTGCCGTGTACTGAAAAGCTACCGCAAGCACCTCGTCCTGATTCAGCGCCTGGTTCAAGGTTACATATCCGAGTTGAGGGTGAACACGGTACTGATTGGGCTCCAGTTTTCTAGCATTGGCAAGTTCAATGTATTCCCGCGCCTCACTAAAACCACTCGAACTCAAATCCTGGTTCGCTGTGGCAATGTCACGCACTCCAGGAATATCGGCTTCTAAAACCAGCGGATCTAATTTGTTATTCGCGTTGTTCGGATACCCTTCAATATTTACATTTTGTCCCGGAAAGATGGAAACCCCAGGTAGACCTGAGGCGCTCGTACGGTAGGCATAGGCCTGGTCTTCACCCAAATCCATGAAGGCAACGATGTTTCTCAAATTCTGAGTAGCACTTCGCTCATTCGTGACCCACACTTCTACCTTGGTGATCTGCACGGGCGAGGTGATCAGCGGTACATTTTCTAGATACTCCTCGTAATGTTCGCGGAAAAAGGTCGAGAGAAAATAGTGTCTGTTCGCCTCATATTGATCGCCTTGAATTCGAAATTCTGTGGTTGTACCACCGCCTTGAACGTTGATACTCTGGGTTTGAGACATTTGTTCAGAGAAGACTGTGGTCACGCTCGTGTTCCCAAACTGAAATTGGCCCTTAAGACCACGTAGACTCTGAGCTCCAGTGATTAGAGAAGAGTTGACGGGCATGTTTATATTTCCCATCTCAAGGCGCTTGACGATATCGTCTTCCTCCCCTTCAAAATCCAATTTCATCTTGTTGTCAAACGCGAAAGTGGCCTCAGTATCATAATTAACCCCTAACTCTAGCCGGTCTCCGATCTTTCCTTTCACATTCATCTGAATGCGCTGCCCGAAGTCGAACGCGAAGGTCTTTTGATTGCGAACAGGTATCCCCGGGTTTTCAATGTATTGATAGCGGCCTCCAAAGCGGATTTCTGCCATTCCTTGAGGGCGTATCTCTACAATATCACTGCCGAATACCTTTCCTAAGGCCTCATTACCCGTTTGAATTTGCGGTACTAACCCCGCATCATCTCTAGGACTATCTCCGCTTTGATTAAACAACGAACTCTTGGACGAAAAATAATCGGACTCGGCATTGTCGTACATGAACTGACGGTACTGATCCGTGGTCCACACTTGCGGAATAGGCAATCGAACATCCCCAATCTTCTTGTATACCAAATAGTTTCCGCTGATCGGATCAAAAATGATCTCCCGCTCATAATTCGCAGGATCGTCCAAGTCTATAGAACCTGTTGTTCCGGTCGTATCACTTTGTGCTAGAAGCAGTGAAGGCGCCATAAACAGCGCCAACCAAAGGGTCAATAGATATGTCCGAAATGTTCGTTTCATTTACAGCAGCTGAAGCGCGTTTCTAACCAACTCTTCGGTCGGTGCATTCGGATTTTGCTTCAATAACTTATTCAGAATAGCCTCTGACTGCTTGGCGGTAATTCCCAGGGTTGTAAGGGCAGCATGTGCTTCCGCTCGTGATGAGCTTCCGCTCGAAACCACAGCGGCACCTTCTATCTGAGTTTTTGCGACTTTGTCTTTTAAGTCAATCACGATACGCTGCGCCGTTTTTGCACCGATGCCTTTTACGCCTTGAAGCGTTGCTGCATCTTCACTCATGATGGCACTCTCTATTTCATTGGGCGCTAAAGAACTCAGAATGACACGAGCCGTATTTGCCCCGACGCCACTAACACTGATCAATAATTCAAACAGGGCTTTTTCTCGTTGGGTAGAAAACCCGAACAACATTTGTGCATCCTCTCGGACAAGGTGATACGTAAAGAGCAACCCTGAAGACTTAGGTTCTATATCTGCGTAGGTATTCAACGAAATTTGTACGTCATACCCAACGCCACCACAATCCACGACGACTTGGGTAGCTGTCTTGATGGCAAATTCTCCTTTAACGTAATAAATCATGGACGCGCTGGTTTCAATCTTTTAGTAACGACGTGACCTAAAGTTTCGTACGTCTTGAACGCAAAAAACCGCGCTTTTGCGCGGCCCTTTGTCTATGAATTGTTCTTAATGTTTGACGATCAGTCTTTTAAACGACATATCGTCCACACTATATAAGTAGACTCCGTTCGATAATCCCGATACATCTAGCACATTGTTACCGCGTTGCAGTTGCTCTGTGCGTACCAAAGATCCCAATGCATTGTACAATCTAAACGTTCCTACTTTAGCTGCATTCACAGTGATTTTATCTTTTGCCGGGTTTGGATAGACGTTATCTGCGCTTACCGCAAGCTCAACCGTTCCGATAGTAGGACCCGCAGCAATGGTTACCCAAACACTTAAAGAATCACTTGGGTTTTTCCCGTCGAAGAATACGTAACGCGTGCTGTCTACACAGTTCGCTCCAGTATTAGGGCTATATACGTGACCTGAGAAATCTGTTCTCGTGGTTCCTGCAAGGATTTGTACTGAACCTATAGAGTTGTCCACATCCGATGAATAACAAAAATCCCAACAAAAGTATCCGCTATCGTAGGCACAATTCGCTGTGCTGTAGGCACGTTTTACGTACACATCCACATCTACTGCTGATACATTCTCTACGTCGATAGAAAACCCGTAATCAGCTACTGCAGAAGAGTTTACTTCTAAAACGGAATCCATCTCAGAAACGACCAAAGACTGGGCATTCAGCTGGACAGTGCATAGAAGAGTCAACGCCGTCAAGGCAACCGTTGTGATTTTTTTCATTTGGTGTCAATTATCAATGTTGGATTCAAAGATAATCATTGTAATTCATTCCATGTGTGGCCTATGGTAATTGGTTTTTTAGTAATTTTCAGCTTCTTAAAAACACAATTGCATGAAAAAACTTTTACTATCTCTTGCTGCCGTAGCTGTAACAACAGGCGCGATGGCTCAAGGACAGAGTACCGTTTTTACTGAGGATTTCAACGCTGGAATGCCTACAGGATGGACTCAACAAAACGCCGGATCTGACGGTGGATTCTTAGCAGGTAATGCGACTACATTAAGCTCGCAGTACTTCACTATCGCTGATCCAGGATCAAACTTCGTCGCTACAAACGACGATGCTTGTAACTGTACGAAAAGTGACGAACACTTAGTAACTAGTGCATACGATCTAAGCACTTACTCGCAGTTGCACGCGACCTTCAAGTCGTTCTACTACGGAGCTACCTACCAAGGTGCTGTAGAAGGTGCTGAATTTAAATACTCTACCGACGGTGGTGTTACTTGGACGAAACTCGCTGACATCACTTCAGGTGGCTCGTGGACGGACCAGTATATTGACATCAGTGCTGCTTGTGGTAACTCAAGCGTTCAGTTCGCCTTTAACTACCAAGATGGTGGTGGTTGGTTGTACGGTTTGGGTATCGATGACTTCGTAATCTTCCAGCCTTACAACTTTGACCTCGCTGTTGAGTCGTTGAACATGTTTAATACAGTCGGTTTGAACAACGCACCTTTCACTATTGAAGGTTCTTTGACCAATTACGGTGGAGCGACTATCACCAGCATTGACATCAACTACACCATCAATGGTGGTGCAGCATCTACTGCTAGCTTGTCTGGTTTGAGCATCGCTCCTTACCAAACATACAACTACACGCACACGACCAACTGGACGCCTTCAGCGACTGGTGTATATGATGTAGCTGTTTACGCTTCTGCTTTGAACGGTGGTTTTGACTTGAACACAGGTAACGATACCCTGAGCGCAGAAATCACGGTGGTTCCTGCAACCACAGACCGTGTAGTTCTTGCAGAAGAATTCACTTCTTCTACTTGTGCACCTTGTGCTAGCTTTAACCCAGGCTACAAGGATTTGCTTGACGATAACGGTGCAAACACCGCTTCAGGTCGCTTGACATCGATCAAATACCAAATGAACTGGCCTGCTCCAGGTACTGACCCTGCTTACAACGCAGAAGCAGCAGCACGTCGCACGTTCTGGGGAATTACTGGTGTACCAGATGTAGTATACTCTGGATACAACGTAGCTACCTCACAAGGTAACATTGATCTAGTGAAGGACATTCCAGCACTTGCAACGTTGAGCGCAGAATGGAGTGCTACAGGTAGCTACATTCAGTGTGATGCGACTGCAGAGGCTCTTGGAGATTTAGGTTCTAACGTGAAGCTTCACATGGCGATGATTGAGAAAGAAATTTCTCACAACGTTCAAACCAACGGTGAAACTACGTTCTACCACGTCTTCCGTAAATACATGGACGGCGCAGGTGGTCACGCGATGGGCAACATGACTGCAGGTACGTATACGCACTACGCAAACTCAACGATCGCTGTAAGCGCTGCACCAGCGCAAGGATCATTCGACTTCTGGGTAGGTGTATCAAACATGGACATCATTGTATTCTTACAAGATGAAGTTTCTGGTGAGGTACTTCAAAGTGCACTTGCTACGTTCACTACTTCGAACGTTGACGAGATGGACAACCTTGCACGCTTCATCGCAGTATACCCGAATCCAGCAAACGAATTTGCAGGTGTAGAACTCGATCTAATCGACCGTTCTGATGTAACCATCAACGTTGTCAACACGATGGGCCAAACGGTATTCACTTCAGCACAGACTTTGGATGCTGGAACGCAAAAAATCAATTTAGAAACTGCTCAGCTCAGCGCTGGCATGTACTTCGTTAATGTGAATGTGAACGGTGTAAGCAAGAGCTTGCGCTTGAACATTGCTCACTAAGCATATTAATTGCTATTTTTACGGGGGACTTCGGTCCCCCGTTTTTTTTTGCAACATATTTCAGAACATGAAGAATATTCTTACCGCCATTACGCTGCTTTTCGCCGGTCTATCATTGCAAGCGCAGGTCCTGCCGAGCACCACATTAAAGACTCTTGAAGGAAAACAGATTGACATCAAAGACGCCATCAGTACCGAAGGCCCTACTGTCATTAGTTTCTGGGCTACCTGGTGTAAGCCATGTATCAAGGAATTGACCGCGTTCGCAGATTATGCAATAGACCTTGAAGATGAGTTTGGAGCGAAAGTCCTGGCAGTTAGTATCGATGATACACGCAACTCTGCCCGTGTTGCACCGCTCGTTCAAGGTCAAGGTTGGGATTACACCGTATTGCTCGATGAAAACCAGGATCTCAAGCGCAATCTAGGTATTGTCAACGTTCCTTTCACTTTGGTGTTGAACTCCGCTGGTGAGGTTGTTTGGAAACACAGCGGCTACTCTCCTGGCGACGAAGAAACGCTTGCCGAGGTAGTGGAGGAAGTTGCTGCAGGAAAGACCCCTTCTCATTAATCACAACGTTCATGAATAAGTTCTCTCTATCACTACTAGCTGTGCTGGTAGGCATCACCGCTGTGGCTCAAAGTCAAGAAACTTTTGGCGGCCAGCTGCACGGCAACTTTCAGCTCGATGGACAACTCTATTTGCGCGACGAAGCCATCGACCCTTCTGGAGAATTTTTCCCGGATGAGCGCTTTTTGGGCCAAGGCTACGCCAATTTTGTCTATACCCAAGGTGACTTCTCAGGAGGACTGCGCTACGAGAACTATCAAAATGTCATGCTCGGATTCCCTGAAGGTTACCGAGGTGAAGGCATTACCTACCGCTACTTACAATTCAAACAAGACAACCTAGATGTAACCGTGGGCTCCTTTTACGAGCAGTTCGGCTCAGGAATGGTCTTCCGCTCCTACGAGGAACGAGGACTGGGTTACGACAATGCCATGGACGGTGTACGCGTTAAAGCAAATCCTGCAAAAGGGTTGTACCTCAAAGGGGTGCTTGGTCGTCAACGCTTCTATTTCGAAAAAAGCCCGGGTATTGTACGCGGTCTAGATGCCGAATACAACCTAACCGAATTCATGCCGAAGCTCGATTCTTTAGGGTACCGCTGGACCATCGGTGGTAGTTTCTTGAGCAAGTACCAGCGTGGAAATGATCCTTTCCTAGTACTGCCGGAAAATGTGGCGACCGGGGGGATCAGAACCCAGTTTACAAAAGGTCCTTGGGCCGTTCAAGCCGAATACGCGTATAAGGCGAACGACCCAAGCTCTGACAACGGCTACATCTATAAAGACGGGAATGGCATCATTGTCAACCTCACCTACAGTAAAAATGGTTTAGGATTGATCGCTGGAGCAAAGCGGATCGACAACATGAGTTTCCGTAGCGATCGCAACGGTTCAACCATAGATATGCTGATCAACTATTTGAGCCCGACTACTCAGGTCCACACCTATGCGCTGCCTGCATTATATCAGTATGCAACGCAGATTAATGGTGAGGAGGGCATTCAGTTAGAGGCCAATTATAAAATCAAGCGTAAAACAAAATTGGGCGGAAAATACGGAACGCTTATTAGCGCAAATTACAGCGTTGTTCAAAGCATCGATAAGCAATTCGTCGACCCAAGTAACGACACCCTTCGAACGCTCCAAGGTTATACCAGCGACCCGCTGGCACGTGGAGACATCCCCTACTTTCACGACTTTAATTTCAAGGTTTCGCGCAAAGTCAACAAGCGCTTCAAATACACTGCTACGTACCTAAATCTATTCTATAACCGCAGTGTGCTTGAGGACGGTCTTGGCGATGAGGCCATTCAGGTCAACCCGTCGAATCAAAAATTACTCAACGCGAATATTTTAGTTTTCGAAGGGCTCTACAAAATCAAAAGCAAGCATTATCTCCGTGGTGAAGCGCAATCTTTGCGGACCCAAGACGATCGTGGGTCTATGGCGATGATGCTCTTAGAGTATTCAGTAGCACCGCACTGGTTCTTCTCCGTACAGGACATTTACAACTATGGGAACCCTGATGCCGATCAGCGCCTGCACTATCCGCTGGCCTCTGTCATCTATACCGCAGGAACATCTCGTTTCCAGCTGAGCTATGGACGTCAGCAGCGGGGTATCTTCTGTGTCGGTGGGGTCTGTCGCGTAGTACCGCCGTCAAATGGTGTAAGTTTCTCTCTAACCACAAGCTTCTAAGCATATGAAAAAAGTATTCCCACTCCTTTTCTCTATCGCGCTACTCTCCTTGTTTTCGGTAAGCTGTGATGTCATCGAAGATCCTTTCAAAGGAGGAACCGTGGACACGAATACGACCACACAACAACAACGCAATGTCCTTATCGAGGATTTCACGGGACACCGTTGTAAGAATTGTCCCAAGGCCTCTAAGAAGATTGAAGAGTTGGAAGCTGCTTTTGGAGATCGTATTATCGGTTTAGCCATTCATGCTGGTCCAGGAAACTTCACAAATACAACAGCTGATTATCCTACAGATTTCACAACGGCGGAAGGAAAGCAGATTCAAAATTTCTTTGGGACCAATTTCTTACCTGTCGGCATGGTCAATAGAGAGAATTGGACCGCATCTGGAAACGCGCATTGGTCGGTGTATGATAATTGGCCGACGCTGAGTGCAGAAGCTATGGACAGCACCCTTCGTGTTGCCTTGAACGTCGAAGCACGTTTAGAAGGTTCAACGCTTACTGTTACTACCGAAGCACTTCCGCAAATGCAGCTCTTGCATGATTTGAGTTATGTGGTTCTTGTCAAAGAAAGTGGTATCGTAAGTCCCCAATTACTTCCTGACGACACGCGCGATCCGGATTATGTCCACATGAATGTGCTCAGAGCCTTTGTCACAGATCATTGGGGTGAAACTTTAGGAACTAGTCCAATGGTAGCTGGCGATGTCTTAAACGACAGCAAAACGATGAGTTGGAATTCGGATTGGGTCAAAGACAGCAGCGCCGTTGTTGTTTATGCCTTCCATCCGGACAACTACCGCATTTTGCAAGTAGTCGAGGTCAGTGTTGATTAATCCTTTGCCTGTTTCGCAAACGACAAGTTTCTCTTGAACCCTTCAAAACCCGTTCGGCGAATAGGGCTTCCTTTGGTGATCTCATCCCAAAGCACGTGGGTTACTTCTTCCCATTCCTCCCAGCTCTTGCCTATATACTCTCTTGGGGCAAAATCCGCAGTGTTGCTGGGCGAAGAAAATCGGTTCCAAGGACAAACATCCTGACAGGTATCACATCCGTATACCCAGCTGTCCATTTTATCTTGATATTCCAGAGGCAACTCTTTCTTGTACTCTATGGTCAAATAACTGATGCATTTGTTACTATCAATGACCGTCGGAGCTACGATTGCTTGTGTAGGGCAAGCATCTATGCACGCCGTACAGCTGCCGCAATGATCCGTAGTAGGCCCGTCTGCCTCCAGGTCAAGGTCAACAATCAAGGCACCGATAAAGAAAAAACTCCCGCTGCCCTTAGTAAGCAATAAACTGTGCTTACCGATCCAGCCCAAACCACTTTTACGCGCCCAAGCCCGATCCATAACCGGTGCACTATCCACAAAACCCCTGCCTTCGATCTGACCGATCTGTTCTTGTAATGCACCCAACATGCGCTTGAGCTTTCCACGAATGACTTTGTGATAATCGCGTCCGTAGGCATATTTTGAAACTCGAGGACCTTCCTCCGCAGCGAATTCTTCCTCTGGAAAATAATTCAAGGTTACACTAATGACCGACTTGGCGCCGGGCACCAATTTTCGTGGATCCAGTCGCATGTCAAAGTGCTCCTCCATCCAACTCATCTCCCCGTGGTAGCCCTTTTCCAGCCAACGTTCCAATCCTGTTGCTTCCTCCTCTAGAAAACCTGCTTTAGAAACGCCGCAAGAATCGAAACCTTCCTCTTTGGCCAATTTCTTGACCAGTCTGCTCGCTTCAGATGGACTCATGCCTAAAATAACGTGCCTGAGGCGCCCTTATTCAACGCATTCTTACCCAAGTGGGTATAAGCCTTCTCAGTAACCATTCGACCCCTTGGGGTACGTAACATGAAGCCTTCTTTTATGAGGTACGGTTCGTACACTTCCTCTATGGTTTCTGCCTGTTCCCCTATTGCGGTAGATAAGGTATTAAGCCCAACAGGTCCGCCGGCAAAATTGTCAATCAACACCGACAAAATCTTATTGTCCATCTCGTCCAAACCCTTTGCATCGACGTTTAAGGCATTCAATCCAAAATCTGCGATTGCCACATCGATGGTACCGTTCCCTTTGACCATAGCAAAGTCACGCACCCTACGGAGCAAAGCATTTGCAATACGCGGGGTTCCTCGCGAACGACTTGCAATACGAATACATGCTTCATAGTCTGCCTCCACCTCTAAGATTTCAGCGCTACGTTCAACGATCGTGCTCAATAGCTCTACATCGTAGTATTCTAGACGAGCGTTGATTCCAAAACGTGCCCTTAACGGAGCCGTCAACAACCCTGAACGCGTGGTTGCTCCGATGAGTGTAAAGGGATGCAAGGCGATCTGTACGCTACGGGCGCTTGGACCGGAATCGATCATGATGTCGATCTTAAAATCCTCCATAGCACTGTAGAGGTATTCTTCAATGACGGGAGATAAACGATGGATCTCATCGATGAATAAGACATCATTTTCTTGCAAACCGGTAAGCAGACCGGCAAGATCAGAAGGCTTGTCGAGAACCGGACCTGAGGTCACTTTGATACCTACATTGAGTTCATTCGCAATGATGTGGCTCAATGTCGTTTTACCCAGTCCAGGAGGCCCATGCAACAACACATGATCCATAGCTTCGTCCCGCATTTTTGCGGCCTCCACAAATATTTTAAGATTCTCCAATACTGCCGCCTGCCCTGAGAAATCATCAAAGCTTAAGGGACGCAACTTGCGTTCTACCTCGCGGTCCGTGTTAGAGAACTGGTCACCTGTAGGATCTAAATGTTCGTTCATAGATACAAAATACCATAAAAAATCCCCTTACCTCGCGGTAAGGGGATGCTATTTTTAAAAAGCTTTTAAGCTTCTAGTGTCCACTTTCTTCGCCTTCAGCGAGTGGTACATTCTGTGGGACGAAGTCCTCCTCAGCACCTGGCTTAGAGTAATCGTATGCCCAACGGTGAACCACAGGTACATCGCCTGGCCAGTTACCGTGAATGTGCTCTACTGGAGTAGTCCATTCAAGCGAGTTCGCTCTCCATGGATTCTGCTTCGCTTTAGGTCCTCTCCAAATGCTGTAGAAGAAGTTAAAGATGAAGATCAGCTGAGCTATACCACCTACGATCGCGAAGTAGGTAATCAAGACGTTGATATCCGCTAGGTTATCAAACATCGGGAATGCAGTGTTGCTGTAGTAACGACGAGGTAATCCAGCCATTCCTAAGAAGTGCATTGGGAAGAATACTCCATATGCCGTGATGAACGTTAACCAGAAGTGTGCGTAACCCATAGACTTATTCATCATACGACCGTACATCTTAGGGAACCAGTGGTATACCCCAGCGAACATTCCGAAGATGGCACTAAGTCCCATTACAATGTGGAAGTGAGCTACTACGAAGTAGGTATCGTGTACATTGATATCTAACGCTGAATCACCTAAGATAACCCCAGTCAAACCACCTGTAACGAAAGTACTTACCAATCCGATAGAGAAAAGCATTGCAGGAGTGTACTGAATGTTCCCCTTCCAAAGCGTGGTGATGTAGTTAAACGCCTTTACTGCCGATGGAATAGCGATCAAGAGCGTCGTGAAGGTAAATACAGATCCAAGGAATGGATTCATACCCGTAACGAACATGTGGTGGCCCCAAACGATGAAGCTCAAGAAAGCAATCGCGAGAATAGAACCTACCATTGCGCGGTAACCAAAGATTGGCTTACGAGAATTGGTTGCAATAACCTCAGAAGAGATACCCAAAGCTGGTAGAAGGATGATGTATACCTCAGGGTGACCGAGGAACCAGAACAAGTGCTGGAACAATACAGGTGAACCTCCGCTGTAGCTTAATACCTCACCACCGATGAAAATATCACTTAAGTAAAATGACGTGCCCATCATACGGTCAAACATCAACAGCAACGCTGCAGAAAGAAGAACCGGGAAAGACAATACACCTAAAACTGCGGTTACAAAAAACGCCCAGATCGTAAGTGGCAGTCTTGTCATAGACATCCCTTTAGTACGCATGTTCAGAACAGTAACAATGTAGTTCAATGAACCTAGTAGCGAAGAAACGATGAAGAATGTCATCGAGATCAACCATAAGGTCATACCTGCCCCTGAACCTGGCATGGCCTGTGGCAATGCAGATAAAGGTGGGTAAACGGTCCAACCCGCTGCTGCAGGTCCGCTCTCTACGAATAGAGAAGCAACCATAATTACAGAGCTCAAGAAGAAGAACCAGTACGATAGTGCGTTCATGAAACCTGACGCCATATCACGTGCACCGATCTGCAATGGAATAAGTAGGTTCGAGAAGGTTCCTGATAGACCTGCTGTAAGTACGAAGAATACCATGATGGTACCGTGAATCGTTACGAGAGCGAGGTAAATATTCGGGTCCATGACACCGTCTGGAGCCCATTTGCCTAGGAAGAACTCCAAAATAGGGAAGCTCTGCTCAGGATAAGCTAATTCCAAACGGAACAACATAGACATCATTACACCGATGATCCCCATGATCATACCGGTAACTAAGAATTGTTTTCCGATCATCTTGTGGTCCGTAGAGAAGATGTACTTCGATACGAAAGTCTCCTTGTGGTGGTGTTCCATCAAGTGATCCTGGAAGTGATTGTTTTTGGTAGTCGTTGTAGTTGACATAGGTAGTAGTTATTACGTCTTATTACAAAGTCTCTGCGACTGTCTTTTGTTCTTTTAGCCAAGCGTTGAATTCGTCCTCGGTTTCAACGATGATTTCCAATTGCATGTTGTAGTGCGCAGCACCACAAATCTTGTTACAAAGCAATACATAGTTGAATTCCCATACGTCTTCACCTTTGGCTTTACGAATTGCATTTACTTCTTCAACATGACTTTTTACATCTTTGTTCTGACGAATTTCGGCAGTAGTGATGCTTGGTGTGAATTGGAAGTTTGTAATCGCCCCAGGCACACAGTTCATCTGTGCACGGAAGTGCGGAAAGTATGCAGAGTGGATCACGTCTTGCGAACGGAATTGGAATTTAATAGGCTTGCCTACAGGGAGGTGCAGTACTTTAGTGACTACATCGTCCATAGAAGCTGGATCTGCTGGATCTACCCCTACGATGTTTGCACCACCAATTTCGTGTACCGTTGCATAACCCAAAGTGTTATCACCGCCACTGTAACGTGCTGTCCAGTTGAACTGCTGCGCGTAAAGCTCAACGATAATTGGCTCTTCTTCATTCTCTGGCATCATCAAGGTGCTCCATACATTCAGACCCCAAATGATCAATACCGCCAAGGCCACCGCCGGAACCATAGTCCAGAACAGCTCTAGCTTATTGTTGTGCTCATAGTATACTGCCTTCGTTCCTTTCTTTCCTCTGTATTTAAACGCGAAGTAGAACAGAATAGGCTGTACGATAAAGAATACGATGTTGATGATCAACATACTCAAATTCCAAAGGCTATCGATCTCTGCACCGTGTTCTGAAGCTGGAGTTGGCAACAAGTGCTTGCCCCATGCAACGTACATTACGATAACACTAATGATAAATCCGAAACCTACTAGAAGCATCAACGTACCCTGGGTATCGTTGTCTTTTTCTGTGACTTCATTGTCCTTGCCTTTCTGAATCTCAGATGAGATTTCAGAAATTCTCATGACTTGAACTACAGTCAAGACAACAAGAACGACTAATACGATGATTGAAATTGCACTCATTATAGATCGTCTATTTACTTGTTTATTGTTGGAAGTACTTTGACTCCGTAATCATTGGGTGGTTCTTGTGTAGTAGGGGCGCGGCAGCAAGCTGACGTAGCACTACGAAAATGAACAACCCTGCGAAGAATAGAATCGCACCGATTTCTAGTAAACCGAAGCCGAAGTGGTCACCTACCGTGCCCGGCATAATCATTACATAATGATCCATGTAGTGTCCTACTAAGACAAACACAGCCGCCATCACTAAAGTTCCAGGAACACGCTTCGCAGGACGGCTTAAAACAGCCAGCACTGGGAAAACGAAATTCAAAGCTAACATGATGAAGAACGGAACCTTGTATTGGTCAAAACGCTGCATGAAGTATGTTACCTCCTCTGGAATGTTTGCATACCAGATAAGAACGAACTGAGAGAACCACAGGTACGTCCAGAATACAGAAAATGCAAACATGAACTTTCCAAGATCGTGCAGGTGGTTTTCATTCACCCATTCCAACAATCCTTTTCCTTTCAAGTACAACGTGATTAAGATCAAAGCCGCAAAAGAGCTTACGAACATCCCAGCGAACGTGTACCAACCAAATAAGGTAGAGAACCAGTGCGCGTCGATCGACATAACCATATCCCAAGCAGATGTTGAAGACGTCACCGCATAGAACACGGTAAATGCCGCAGCAACACCTCTGTTTTTCTTCCACATTGCAACACCATCACCAGAATCTGACAACAGTGAATTTTTACGAAGAATTCTTGCGGCCCATACCCATCCAACGATGTAAACTACCATTCGGATGCTAAAGAATGTTGGGTTCAACCAACCGCGTTTTCCAGCGATGATCGCATCATAATTTTCATGCCCTTCAATGTTGATACCATCAGCCATCCAGTGGAACATGTGATGAACGTGTCCAAAACCTAAAATAGTGATCAAGAAAATGACAAGAAGAGGTATGATGATGGCAAATGACTGTGCTTCCATCAAACGAAGTAAACCAGCAGACCAACCCGCTTGTGCAACGTATTGAATCCCCATAAAGAAAAGCTGTCCTAAACCTAGACCTAAGAAGAAGATAGCTGCTACATACAATGCCGACCAAGGACGGTTTGCAATCTGGTGTGCTGC
>CATITW010000403.1 GCA_949547975.1 Cryomorphaceae bacterium
GCATCAAATGGCTACGTACTAACGAAGCATTCAACTCCTTCTTCGGTACATACGTCACAAATTCTAACGTGACATGCGACCCACATTGCTCGAGATCCGCTTTAGATCGCGCATCCCAAGATCCGATCACGCGCAAGTGCAATGGAAATTCCAGCTTATTAAGTGCCGCGACAAAATGTGCTACCGGGTACTGCGCAGCCAGTGTCCCTGCATACGTAATAGTGAATTTCTCAGGACGAGTAGGATCGAGCTCCGCAAAATCCTCGGCATCGAAGCCGTTCGTAATGGTCGTCACTTTATCCGCGGGTGTTGCCCCTTTCTCCACATACAGTTTGCTCCAAGAAGGACTCACACTGATCAGCGCATCACAGCCGCTGAACACAGAACGCTCTAATCTACGTTCGTACCAGCGCGTTAGAGCGGTCGGATAAAATTTTCGGTAGTAGTAAATATCGGTCCACGGATCGCGGAAATCTGCCGTCCAGTGAATGTCAAAGGCTTCATGAAGGCGCTTACCTACCAGCTGTGTACTGTGCGGCGGCGAAGTTGTGACCCAGTGACGTACGTCGTGGTTTTTGATCAGTGCAGAGGCCGCTTCGAACGCAAAACGGTTCCATCCTTTTCGAGCATCGGGAACTAAGATGTTTCCACGTACAAAACGCGCAACATGTTCTTTGAGCGTTGGACGTGCGTCTTCCCCTGAAAATCCACTAAAGGGCACACTCTTTTTCCCCGTGGCTTTCTTGTAGGCTCCGAAAAGCTCCGATGTGGAGGTGCGTACTACGGTAATTCTTGGATCGACATCTTCTAAAAGCCCTTCATCGCGCAATGGATAAGTGGCCTTTTCTGGATCCACGGTGACCACAAAGACCTCAACACCTTGACGAGCGAGATACTTGCTCAGCTTTAACCAGCGCTGCACTCCAGGCCCTCCTGCCGGTGGCCAATAATACGATATGATGCCCAGCTTTGTACTCACGAGGGCGTATCGCTGGTATCCGAATCCTTAACCTCTTCGTAGTCGATGTACTCTCCCACGTTTTTGTTGACACTGCTTTTTTTAGGTGCATTGGCTGAAGCATTCTTCGTCGACCTTCCCTTGGGCGCCGTACGCGGACCTACTAAACGATCGAGCCAGCGAAAGATGAAATAAGCTAAAATGGTAAGTGCAACAAAACGCAACATGGATTCTTAGAAATTTTCGTCAAGATAAAAAAGAATCCCGGTGCCTTGCGGACCGGGATCTTGAAATAAGTGCTTTACGCTGCGATTAACGGCTCAAATACAAGCTGCGTTCGCTATGTAATTTCTTAAAGACAGGATCCTTCAAATCTTTAATAAAGTGAATCTTCTCGCCCGTAGATTTCATCTCTGGCCCCAATTTCTTATTCACGTTCGGGAATTTATTGAACGAGAACACTGGAATCTTGATGGCGTACCCTTCGAGTTGTGGGTTAAAGTTAAAGTCCTTCACCTTCTTGGTTCCCAGCATCACCTTAGTTGCATAGTTCACATACGGCTCTTTGTAGGCCTTACAAATGAACGGCACGGTACGCGATGCACGCGGGTTCGCCTCGATGATGTAGACGATGTCGTCTTTCACGGCGAACTGAATGTTGATGAGTCCCTTCGTCTCAAGTGCTTTGGCAATGTTCACCGTGTGCTCCTTGATTTGTTGCATCACGAGTGGCCCCAGATTGAACGGAGGCAACACCGCCGAACTATCGCCCGAGTGAATACCACAAGGCTCTACGTGCTCCATAATACCAATGATGTACGCATCCTCACCGTCACAGATCGCATCCGCTTCCGCTTCGATCGCTCCATCGAGGTAGTGGTCTAAAAGAACACGATTGCCTTCAAACTCCTTGAAGAGGTTCACCACATGATGCTCCAATTCTTCTTTGTTGATCACAATCTTCATGCCCTGTCCACCCAAAACATACGACGGACGAACCAAAATCGGGAAACCGAGATTGTCCGAAATATCTAACGCTTCATCAGCTGTGGTCGCCACATCAAACTGAGGGTAAGGAATATTGATCTCTTTCAATAGGTTCGAGAAACGCCCACGATCTTCCGCGAGATCAAGCGCCTCGTATGAAGTCCCTATAATTTCAATGCCGTAACGGCTGAGTTTCTCTGCCAGTTTCAAGGCCGTCTGCCCACCGAGCTGAACGATCACCCCTCTAGGCTTTTCGTGCAAGATGATGTCCCAGATGTGCTCCCAGAATACCGGCTCGAAGTACAATTTATCTGCCGTATCAAAGTCTGTACTCACCGTTTCCGGGTTACAGTTGATCATGATGGTTTCGTACCCTTCCTCGCGTGCCGCTAATACTCCGTGCACACAGCTGTAGTCGAATTCGATCCCTTGACCAATTCTGTTTGGACCGCTACCCAAGACCACGATCTTCTCGCGCTCCGTAACGACACTTTCATTCTCGAGCACTTCCACGCCTTCCGAATTCACGAACGGCATTTCAAACGTCGAGTAATAATATGGAGTCTGCGCCGGGACCTCCGCAGCACAAGTATCTACTAATTTCCAAACGCGATTGATGCCAAAATCTGTACGCTTTGAATGCACCTCACTCTCCAACGCATTGATCATGTGCGCAATCTGACGATCGGCAAAACCCTTCATCTTCGCTTCCCGAATCAATTCCTTCGGTAAGCTCTCCAAGTTGTGCTTTTCGATCAATCCTTGAACGCGTGCCAAATCTTCCACCTGCTTCAGGAACCACATGTCGATCTTAGTGATGTCATGGATTCTACGCAGCGGCAATCCCATTTGAATCGCATCATAAATCACAAACAAACGGTCCGACGAGGCGTGCTCAAGCTTGTGCAAAATCACGTCCTGATCCGTCTCACCTTTGCCATCGGCACCTAAACCGTTGCGCTTAATCTCGAGCGACTGCGCGGCTTTGTGCAATGCTTCCTGAAAACTACGTCCAATCCCCATCACTTCACCGACACTCTTCATCTGAATGCCTAAGCGCGTATCTGCACCTTCGAACTTCTCAAAGTTCCAGCGCGGTATCTTCACGATGACGTAGTCCAAAGTCGGCTCAAAATACGCCGTAGTGGTCTTCGTGATCTGGTTGTTCAATTCATCTAACGTATAACCGATCGCCATCTTCGCAGCGATCTTCGCAATAGGATACCCCGTCGCTTTAGAAGCCAGCGCAGACGAGCGGCTCACACGCGGGTTGATCTCGATCGCTACGATGTCCTCGTTCTCATCTGGACTTACGGCAAACTGTACGTTACAACCGCCGGCAAAGGTTCCGATACTGCGCATCATCTTGATCGCCATATCACGCATCTTCTGGTACGTGGTATCGCTCAAAGTCATCGCTGGGGCCACGGTGATCGAATCACCCGTGTGAATTCCCATCGGATCCATGTTCTCGATCGAACAAATGATGATGATATTATCGTTGTTGTCGCGCAACAGCTCCAACTCATATTCTTTCCAACCGAGCAAGGCTTTATCGATCATCACCTCATGAATTGGCGAAATCTCTAAACCACGACTCAGTGCTTCGTCAAACTCTTCTTCGGTATGAACAAACGTTGCACCGGCACCACCTAAGGTAAACGACGCACGTACACACAACGGGAATCCGAACTGCTGGGCGGTCTCCTTACCACGAAGGAAAGACTTTGCAATGCGTGAAGGAGCCATCGGAATATCCAAGGTCTCCATAAGCTTGCGGAACTCATCACGATCTTCAGTAATGTTGATCGCGTCGATGTCTACACCGATGATACGAACACCGTTCTCTTCCCAAACGCCTTGCTTGTCCGACTCGATACAAAGATTCAATGCCGTTTGACCTCCCATCGTCGGAAGTACCACATCGATGTCTGGATGCGCAGCAAGAATTTCTTCGATGCTTTCTACAGTAAGAGGCTTGAGGTAAATATTATCGGCGATCACCTCATCGGTCATGATAGTGGCCGGGTTCGAGTTGATCAAAGTGACGATGATGCCCTCCTCACGCA
>CATITW010000404.1 GCA_949547975.1 Cryomorphaceae bacterium
GGCCATCTTGCTGAGCAAATGGTAGAACAGCTTTGTGCAGAGGATGAAAACAAGTGGCTTGTTGCTCGAGACGCATCGCTAACGGCCTTACAGGCGAGAATAGAGCTTTGGACGACGGTTTTGGCCTCGTTTAGATCGCTTCATTTAGCGTAAGGAACTCTTCGATCAGCTTGCGATGATTTGCTAAACGTGGAATTTTATTTTGTCCACCCAGCTTGCCTTTGGCTTTAAGCCATTCGTGGAAGAGGCGCTCTTTTGCCACTACAATCTGGAGATTATCTAAGACGAGGTTTCCCTTTCGCTTGGCAGCATAGTCTGAATTGCGCAACTGAAGCTCCTTGTCAAGCACCCTTTCAAACGCCGGCAAATCTGTTGGAACTTGGTCAAATTCAATCACCCACTGGTGCGCGCCGCTGTTGCCTTGGTTCATAAATATAGGAGCAGCGTGAAAGTCCCGAGTACGTACATTGCATAGCTCACAAGCCGCTTTCAGTGCTTCTTCCGCATTAGTAACGATGACTTCTTCACCAAAAGCATTGATGAAGTGGGCCGTGCGCCCGCTGACTTTGATTCGGTGGGGAGCTCGCGAAGTGAAGGTCACCGTATCTCCTAGGATGTACCGCCAGAGTCCACTGTTCGTCGTGATGACCAGCGCGTATTCGGTGTCCAATTCTACCTGCTCCAGAGAAATGGTTCTGCTTTGTGTCCCTTTGTATTCAGACATCGGGATGAACTCATAATAAATCCCCGAATTCAGTAACAGCAGCATGCCTGCCGTGCTAGGTTCATCCTGAATAGCGAAAAACCCCTCAGAGGCGTTGTAGTTTTCCATGAAGGTGACTTGATCGCCGGGCATAAGGGAACGGAAAGTTGCCGCATACGGTGCGAAATTTACCCCACCGTGGGCAAAGAGCTCAAGATTCGGCCAAACTTCGAGCAAATGTTGCTTTCCGGTGCGCTCGAGTACTTTTTCAAAAAGCACCAAGAACCAGCTGCTCACGCCCCACAAGGAGGTGATGTTCTGCTCGATGACCTCGTCTAAAATGGCATCAATTTTTTCCTCCCAGTCACTCATCAAGGCCGTTCCCGGCGAAGGAGCGCTGCGGATTTCTGCCCACATGGGAATGTGTTCGATCAAAATCGCACTCAAATCCCCACTGCGGCTTTTTCCATGCTGCTCGATCGCGGTAGATCCGCCCAGTCGCAAGCCCAAACCTTCAAAAATAGCTGCGTCTGGCTTGTGATTGAAGTACATGGCCAGCTCATAACGACCCCCGGCAAAATGACAATGCTTGATGTTTTCCTCTGAAATGGGGATAAATTTCGAAACCCCAGAAGTCGTTCCAGAGCTTTTCGCGTACCAGTCTACTACTCCGGGCCATAACACATCGGCTTCACCTGCACGCATGCGGTCAATAAACGGCAATAAATCACCATACTCGTGCAAGGGCACTTGCTGGGCAAATTCTTTCGGAGTGATCTGAGCATGCAAGCCGTACCGCCGACCAAACTCAGTCTGAGCGGCATGATCTGCGAGCTCTTTCAGGACGCCTTTTTGAGTCTCTACAGGGTGTTCCATCGTGGCAAATAGCTCTTCGATGTACTTCCTAAGGTTAAAGCGTATAACTTTGTTGACTAGAGAATAAAACACGACAATCTGGTTAAGGTCTAGGTGGTTTGTGTTGGATAAAAATAAGAGAAAATGCTATTCGAA